>NZ_JDST02000079.1:0-16910 GCF_000584975.1 Candidatus Accumulibacter cognatus
CGTCGGCCGGCGCCCGCCAAGGTTGTGCACGGCTGACATGACCGCAGGAGCAGCTCACTTCCAGCAGGGTGTGACGGGTGACACTGAAGGCCAACCCGATCAGGCCCTCAACCTGCGGGGCAATGTCGACTTCGTCCCAAGCCGTGTAAGCCTGCGACACCGCGTCCGCCGACAATACTGCCGCACAAGCGGCGCAGAACTCGGGGCGGTGCTCGCACCGGGCGGTGATCGCCAGTTTCTGACTGCGGCCGTGGCCTGGACTGCCCGGCTCCTTGCCGGGCCGCCTCCCAGACCCCTTCTTGGTCGATGACCGCTGGCCATCGACCGGCAGAGCCTGTTCCGTCTCTTCCGTAGAGCTTCCGGCCGTCTCCGCAGCGACGTCGGCATTGCCGCGCTCGTCCACCGCGTCATTCTGTTCCTCCGAGCCACCTGTCTTCGCCCAGGGCGCTTGGCTGGTCGGCGGACGCGAGCTGTTGTCCGGGTTCTGATTCAGCCGATCCTGCAACTCCTTCACGTCGTGCAACAGCCGCTTCGACACTTCCAGCAAAAGCTCCGCCGGCAGCTTCTTCAGCCACTCGTCGTTCATCTGGAACAGGTCATGTTTGCTCAGGGGCATCGTGTCGCGTCTGTCAGGTCGTCTGCAAGTTCCGTAACGATGCCATACAAATCATCACGATGGCGGCTTTTCTTAAGGGGGTGTGAACGATTACGACGAAGCAGACTCATCAGTGACTATAAACGTAGGGACAATTCACTATTCGAAGCTGGCAGTTTCTGATCCTTCTCTTTCCTGTTCACAGCGCTCTTCGCTTTCAACGATTTTCATGAGGCTCACCCTCATCTCTTCTACCAGTTGCGTCAGTTCTGAGTCGCCACTCGGGTTGAGATCATCCAAGAGTTGAAACCTCTGGCGCATGATTGCTGCAAGTGAACCAGACCAAGAATTCGGATGGAAACGGCCTACTAGAGTGTCGAGAACTTTCTTTTTGTCTTGCGCCAGAATAAGAAGGGATGTAGCCGTGTCTGATATCCCTATGACGGCTTCGTCGCTGCTTTCACCAGGATTTGGTCTTTCAAATAGCTTGCATGTTTGTGCAGCGAATACGCAGCGGTCGTCCGGAGAAACCCTGCACCACTCAAGCAAGAGCTCCTTCGGTACAACCCCAATGGCAGTGTCACCATGCCTATCAAGGCGCACTGTCAGCATACGATTAAGGGCCGTCTCTTCGTCCTTGGTATAGACAGCATCCAGAGCATGAATCGGAGTTTTTTTGAAGAACGGCAAGAGGATATTGCCGAGACGTCGGGGGAATATTCTCTTCCCGGATTGCTCTTGTTGGACCAATCGATTTAGTGCTTTAGCGGCAGCCTCATGTGGATCGCTGCTATCTAAAGCAAATTCAATCACCTCTTCAAGGTGATGTAGAAAGTTTTCGTTGGCAAGATCAATCAAACTCCAGTCGAGTTCGCTAACCAGTTCCAAACAATAGACTCGCAACTTCTCTTTGTATTGCTCGTCTTTGGTATCGGTGCAATGAATCACCATGTAAAGCGTATCGATTGCAGCAGCCAAACCTCCGTCTGGCTTAGTAGCTAGTAGCCCCAGCAAAGCAGAAATTTGGTCAACAGTAAGAGGATCGGTTCTGCGCCCGCAACCCAGATTCGTATATTTCCAGGGAGATGCTCGACCAAGTTCAAGAGAACTGATGAGTCTCAAATACCCTGCCTGGTCAAGGTCAATGGCCAATTGCAAGTTTGGAAATAGTGGCCCCCAAACTTCGTCTCCGACAGCCTCATCCAGAAAAGCAGTAACTTCATCGGGCTTGGACTGGTTCCAACCGTTGATTAAGCCAGTGATGAATTGAAGATCAAATCCGTTGGCAGGTGGATGTTCGACCAATGGCCTTAGACGATCAAGAATTTGCTGCGTCGAAACAGAAGCTTGACCGAGGCCGATACCGAAACACCAGACCTTGTTAGTTGTATTGCCGCTCGAAATGAATGGTGCAAGATCGGCAAGTATGCCAGCATCCTGGGCGGCAGCTTTCCCAAGTGCTTTGGCTTCATCATGGGCTTTTGCATACCAGTCTGTAGGAGACTCTGATTCAAAGTCATCGAGATCAACGCCAAAAGCCCCTCTCGAAAGAACTTTCGCTTGTATTTTTGCTCGCAAATCTCTAGGTGCAATTTCCCGTTCCAGCGCCTTAAGTCTTTCGAGCGATTTGGGAGCGATATGCTTCTTGTCCCAATGAAGTGTGTTTCGGATACCGATCCATCCATCAGGCCACCCGTCAATTGGAGCTAAGTCTTGCGCCGCTCCGATTAGTGCGTCCTCCATTCGTGCATTGCCCCATAGCCCCCTGAATGTGCTTCCTAAGATGGTGCGGGCTTCAGAGCCTAAAGCTGTTTTAGTTTTCCCAAGATCAATAGCAATCTTAATGAATAATTCATACCACGCCCGAATCTCTTCCAGGGTCCGTGGATACCATCCATAACTGCGTTTTAATCCCCCAAAGTCGAAGCTATAGTGAGAGGAGAAATGGTGGGATTCGAGGCCTGCACGCAAAAGAAGCAAGGCAAGCTTCGATTCCCGTTGGTTTTTCGAAAAAGCTAGCGTTCTAACAAATGCGGCTCGCTGTGCCGGAGGGGCAAGGGTTCCAGAAAGATGGATGTAAAACAGAGATTGAAGGATATTCCTTGTTGAGTCTGACTTGTAACCGTCGGGCTCTTCTAATGCTAGTTTCAATAGTGCCGTCGCAGCCTCGTTAAACAATTCGGGGTCGTAAGCTAACGAGCGCAGGAGACGAGCAGTACATACTCTACTGGGGGTCGTTACTGCGATGAAACTGGGGATTTCGACAGCTCGAAGTATTGCATTCAATGCCGCACGCTGATTTACCGGCGAAACGTTTTCAAGCATTTCCCACTTGAGTTTGCTTAGGCTGGATACTTCGCCGAGAAGACCTTCAGGCTTAAGCCAGATATCAACTATCTTCTGAGCGTGCTTCGATTCGTGCAAATATCCCAATCTCCTTGAGAAAGAGCGTGCAACTCGTTCTGACGCATTGGTAACGAACCGTTGAACCAGTAAATTTGGGTGGCTAGACTGAACGGCATTGCGTGCAAGTCGGTTTGATATTGCATGTGGAAGTACTGCTCTCCAGTTTCCGCGCTCCTGTATTAGTCCTCGTTTTTGAAGTTCAGAAACGTTTCTATAGAACGTCGCAATTGTGACTTCGGCAACGTCGGAAAGGATGGCTAGCTCGGAATCTTCACTTGTGTCATCGACATCGAATGAATATAGAAGGCTTGCAGCCTCGGCACATCGTTGTAGCTCGTTACTTTCAGTGTGTTTCTGAATAAATAGTCGCTTGAAGCGTTCATCATCCCGAAGCTGCGCTAACTCGCCTTTAGCTTCGGAAGTTGCTGCTAGGGCGAATGCAACTCTGGCGTTTCCATCAGAAAACTCGACAATTTTGTCGATATCTAGGTCGGACAGCGTCTGATAATGGCGCTTAAGTAGTTTTGCTATGACTTCTCCAGAAGCACCCTCTAGTCGGTAGCAGGTTGTGCCGTCCGGCAAGTCGTCTCTGATATCGTATTCAACGGTAATCAGTCTAATTTTGCTTTCAGGCCGCTGAATGACCTCCGTTAGCTTGCGATGGACATCTTGACCACAGTTGTCAACAACAACAATACACTCAGCCTCGTCTTGGATCAGCGCCTCAAGCATTGCGATTGGTTGAGGAGAGGGATTGTCCGATAGGTCGGCATATAGGACGTTTTCTTGGTTTAAAGCCGCGCACGTTGTTTCGATACGATGATCGAACAGTGCTTGAATAAGTCGTGTCTTGCCGACCCCTGAAAGTCCGACTATTCGGACCGACGCCTCGATTCTTTCAAGCTCACCCCGTAACCGGTTGATTGCATCGATTACAGAAATGGCTTCATCATTGTTGGGAATGAATACCTTTACTTTGTCATCGAGCAAGTATTCGTCTTCGACTGACTTCTCCTGATAGGCCCACGGGCCATACGGCTTCCAACCCTGAATAGGCTTGCCAAGAACACTTCGCAACCAAACGAGGACGCCAGGGAAATTGCCAGCCCAATCAGCAATCTTCCGACTGTCATAGAAGTCCAGGTGAACGCTGTCAACCAAGCCGAATTTCTTTACGCACCCCGACATGGCTTCTTTTCGCTTCTTTAAGAAAGTGTCTGAGCAACTGTCCTTTGTGGAAACTATGACATATGCACCTGGCGCCTCCGTTAATTCGACTATCGCAGGACGCAAGACTTCACTAGGGGCCATTTCGCCGGAGATTTTTTTAGGGCTAAAGTTCTCCGCTTTGACTTGGTAGGCGGTTGCATCTTTGGGGATGTAACCTGCTATCCCTATTGCTGGGGTGATATCAACGCGAACATCAACTCCGCCATCTTTGGCTCGTTGGTCGCCACCCCACGTTACCGGAGAAGTGCCAATCCCCTTGGAACGCAGTTCAGCCTTGCATAGTCGGGCCACCAACTCGCGTGCTTGCTCGTCATCAAGTTGTTGTATATCTGATGATGTGATTTCAAAGAAGGGATGCACCGTTCTTACCTTTCTGAAAACACTGGCTAAGGAATATTTTAAGGAATATTTTCAGTGTGCAATTCTACGCGCCGTTCATATTCGCGGTAGAGCTTAAGCATTCTGTCTAAGGTGGCCGGGCTAACCGGCCTGCTGAGTCTTTCGGCAAGCTAATCAAGGCTGAACGTGCAAGCAGCCACTGAATCGCCCCTGCTTTTGTAGTCACTGATGAGTCTGCTTCGTCACCTAAAGCAGCCACTCTCATTGGACGAGTCGAACGGCCAAAATGGCCGATAGGCAGACTATCCCAGCGAAACCAGTCTAATAACGCAACGGCTCACGCGCGCCAGCAACTCACCCCCCAAGCTTCTCCCACCCCTCAAACCGCTCCCGCCGCTCCTTGCGGAAATTCGACAGTTCCAGTCGTATCCCGTCCGGGTCATTGAGGAAGGTAGCGTAGTAGTCCTCGGCGTATTGCGCGTAGCACTGCACCGGCGAAGCGTCGATGCCGCGTTCGTTCAGGGCTGCGCGGGCGCGGCGGACGTCGTCTTCGGTGGCCACGCGCAGGCAGAGGTGGTGCAGGCCGGGCGCGTAGTTGTCGTGCGGGGTGGCGTTGCGGGCGGGGCGCAGGACGAGGCCGAAGTGGCGGTTGAAGTAGTTGATGTGCAGTTCGTCGCCGAGGGCGAATTTACTCTTGCGAAATCCGAGCACCGCGACCAGCAGGGTGTCGTAGAAGGCTTCGGATACGGCCAGCGAACTGACGGTGAGGTAGATGTGCTCGAGGCCGAGGACGTCGACAGGTGGGTTCATGCTGCTTCCTCCGAGGGCTGTGTGGCCATTGTAGGCTGGCCGGATGCGGCGTTGGCGCGGGCCGGTTCCGCCCAGCGGACATCCTTCTGCAGGTAGGCGATGGCCGACGCGGCGGCGAGAATGGCGGCGGAACTGGCGATGGGCAGCGACAGCGAGCCGGTGAGGTCGCCCAGCCACCCCGAAAACACCGGCCCGGCGGCCTGCCCGATGCCGAAGGCGGTGGTGAAGGCGGCGATGCCCGCGCCCCAGGCGCCTTGCGGCGAGCCGTTGCGGACCATGACGGTGATGGCGGCGGGGCCGATGAACATGGAAACCCCGAACAGCAGCGCCGAGACGGTCATGGTCGGGCTGCTGGCGTCGACATAGGGCAGGAAGGCGGCCACGGCGAGGACGGCGCAGACCAGCCCGAGCGAGTTTCCGCCCCGGTTGCGGGCGAGCCGGGTTTTCCAGACATAGGGCGAGGCCATCACGGCCAGCCCGAGCAGGCCCCAGAAGCCGGCGATCTGCGGTACGCCGGCCTGATGGCTGCGCATCCAGGCGATGATGAAGGTCATGTAGGTGATGTAGCCGCCGCCATAAACGAAGTAGGCGAGCACGCCGAGGCTGAAGTCGCGCCAGTTCCAGCGCCCGGCCACGCTGGCGCCGGAGGGGTCGTGGCTGGTCAGCGCGGCGGCCACCGAGAAGGCACTGAAGACCAGCGCCAGCGCACCCATGGCGACCCACGCTTCGCGCCAGGCACCCTGCCCCTGCCATTCGAGAACGACCGGGATGCCGATGCCCGAGAGCAGCATGCCGATGCCGGCGCCGCCGAAGTAGCCGGAAATGGCGAAGGGCCGGACGCGCGGATGCAGGGCGCCCTGCGCGCTGACCAGCGCACTGCCGCAGATGAACACAGCGGCGCCAACCACGCCGGCCACGAAGCGCCAGAACATCAGCGCGGGCAGGCTGTTACAGAAGCCGGTGGCGACCAGCGACAGCGAGGTGAGCACGATGCCGGCGATGTACAGCCGCCGGTTGCCGAGGCGGCCGACGACGAAGAACACGGCCAGGGCGCCGAGGATGTAGCCGATGCCATTGGCGGTGTTGAGCGAGCCGGCGGTGGAATAGCTCCAGCCGAAGGCGTCGCGCATCGACGGCAGCAGCAGCGCATAGGCAAAGCGGGCGAAGCCGTTGGCGATGGCCGGCCCGAGCGACAGCGACAGGATCACCAGCAGCGAGAGCAGGATTCCGTAGGTGGGGGTGTTCCGGCCGGTATTCATGTCAGGCCCTCTCTCGCGTCACGCGGCGGCCGTGCGGCAGGCAGCGCGGGGTATTGCCGTGGGCGGCGGCGGCGAGGATGGCGAAGGCGGCGGCTCGGGCAAGGCGGTCGGACATGGGGCGTTCTCCGGGGTGGGCAGCGGGCGGACATCGCACGCCGATGCGCGACGGCGCCCGCTGCGGGTTGCTTGGGCCTGTCGATTGTTGCCGCTGCCCTGCGCAGGTGCATGAGTCTCCTTCATGCATTCCATGTGAATTGTTCATTGCCCGGCCGGGCGGTTATTCTATAGTCGAAACCGGTGGCGCGGCGAAGCGCGCGGGTTCCCCGCATCCTCCGCCCCTTCGCCTGCCGCATTGCCCAACCGGAGGACTCATGAAACCGATTCGCAACCTTGATGAACTGACGCTCACGCCGCACGCCGCCGGCACGCGCTACGCAGCGCAGTTCGCCCAGCTCGGCCCGCTGATCGGCGCCCGCAAGCTGGGTTGCCGCTTCAACGTGATCCCGCCGGGCAAGGCGGCGTGGCCGTTCCACAGCCATCTGGTCAATGAGGAGCTGGTGGTGGTGCTGAGCGGCCGCGGTACGCTGCGCTTCGGCAGCGAGCGCTTGCCGCTGCGCGCCGGCGATGTCGTCGGCCTGCCGCCGGGCGGCGCCGTCCCCTTCCTGCACCGCCACCGCCGCCACGAGGAAACCTACGTCATCCTCAGCGGCCGTGGCGAAATGCAGATCGACGGCGAGATCATCGCGCTGCACCCGGGCAGCGTCGTCTGCATCAAGCCCGACGGCGAACGCTGCTGGCGCAACACCAGCGTCGAACCGATGCACTATCTGGGGATTCAGGCGGAGGTCGACTCGCTGGAGAAGGCCACCATCGAAGACGGCTTCATGTCGTCGCAAACCGTGCGCTGGCCGGCATAGCCGCGTTGCCTGCGCGGGCCGAACGTAGCACTCCGATTGTCACCTGTAGCCGCTTTCTCCTCGGTAGCGGCCTTCACAACCTCCGGAGCCAGGCCCGGAGCTTGCTTTTTTTGTGAGGCTTACCGTTCGGATGTTCACCTGCCGGCACTGGAAATATCGGCCCCGGTTTATCGTTCGGCCGCGGGCGACTTGACGAAGGGCTGTACGAACCCTTCCTTCTCAAGGGCCAGGATGACGCTGCGGAGAAGGTAGTCAGCGCATTGCCTGGTAGGTGCTGAAAGTGCCAACGCGCAACGCTCGAAGCCAAAGCAAGACGAGCTGCCATCGCCCGTCGTGGGACGACTCGTGCTGGTGGGATTCGGATCACTTCTCAGGGGTCCGCAGGGCCAAATGCGAGATCGATACGCCTTGATGGAGGCTCATAGACTCTCGTCGGTACCGTTGGATTTCCTATCCTTACACGCCTGGGCGGGTACTGGTACTCTTTCCGGAAAACTGGATGGTCGGAATCGCGTACTGATCTTCAATATTGCCGACGGCAGCACCAGCGCCGCTCTGTAGCCGTCCTATCGCAAGCCCCATTGCTCGGTAGCCGCAGTAAGGATTTCCCACTCTAACCCGATTGGGTCATAATGGGCTAAAAAATAGTGTTCTCTCATGACACTGAGCCACGCCAGAAAGGAAAACAGGGAGATTCGCTATGCATTTTCGGCCGGCTAGGGCGGTCACGGTCATTGTCATCCTCGCCAACCTGTTTGTCTGCTCTCTCGTTGGCGTTTCGCTGCATGCGAGCTACGCCCAGTACCACGATCGCGCGGCAATTACATCGCGCAACACCAACCGTCTCGTCGCGCAGACGATCGAAGATGAAATTCGGCGCATCGACTTTGGTTTGCGCGTCGTGGCCGACGAATATACGCGCCAGAGCGCCGTCGGGCGCATCGATCCGGCCACATTGACGGATTTCTTGCGGCGCCAGCTAGAGCGCCTGCTGGTTTCCGGCGGATTGAGGATCGCCGATCAGGAGGGGAAGGTGGTCTTCAGCTCGGACAAGGCCCTGCCAGGGGGAATTTCGATCACCGATCGCGACTACTTCGTGACCCTCCGCGACAACCCCTCGCACGAACTCGCGATCTCCCGGCCGCTGATCGGCAAGATCAGCAACCAGTGGGTGCTGATTTTCGCGCGCCGCCTCAGTGCCGCGGACGGCAGCTTTGCCGGCGTCGTGCTAGCACCGGTCGCAACGGAATGGTTCGAGCGCAAATTCTCCAGGTTGGATGTCGGGCCGAACGGCACCGTCGTTTTCCGTGGCAATGCCAGCCGCGACTTCGACATGTTGGGCCGGCTGCCGCCCGCCGCGCCAGCGGGCTACATGGGACAGACGAAGGTTTCGTCGCAATTCCGGGCAACCATTACGGCCAATCCGCGGGAAGGTACCTACGAGGCCTTTGCCGGCGCGGACAATGTGCGGCGTGTCTTCTCGTATCAGGCGGTCGGCGATTATCCGTTGATCACGCTGGTCGGGCTCAGTACCGATGACTTTCTTGCCGAATGGTGGCGGGAGTTCGGCAAGCTGGCAGCGTTGGCCGCTGCCTTCGCCGTGCTCTCGATCCTCGGTGCCATCCTCATCGTCCGTGCACTCCGCGCGCGTGCCCAGGCCTTTGACGAGGTCAACAGCCTCAACGAAGTGCTGGCGGCGCAGATTGCGGAGAAGGATCTTGCCTGGCGCGAACGCCGGGCGGCCGAGGAACAAATCGATTTCATCGCGCTACACGACAGCCTGACCGGCCTGCCCAACCCGCAACTGGCCGAGGAACGCTTCCGCCACGCCGTTGCCTATGCTGAACGCGAGCACAGCAAGGTCGCGCTCATCTTCATCGACCTCGATGACTTCAAGAGCATCAACGACTCACTGGGCCATCGGATCGGCGACGGCATGATCCGCGAACTGGCGCAGCGTCTGTACGAGCGAATCCGCGAAACCGACACGCTCTGCCGTCGCAGCGGCGACGAATTCATCGCTGTGCTTGGCGACCTGGCGGATGCCGATGCCTCTGCCCCGGTGCTGGTCAAGCTCGCCGAGAGCCTGCAGAACCCGATAACTATCGGCGACTATGAGCTGAACGTCACCGCATCGATGGGAGTCGCCATCTACCCCGAGGACGGTCGGGATTTTGAAACGCTGCTGAAGAAGGCTGAAAACGCGATGTATCGGGCCAAGGAGTCGGGAAGGAATACCTATCGCTTCTTCGACGCGCGGATGAACATCGAGGTCGTCGAGCAACTGACGTTGCGCAACGATTTGCGTCATGCCCCCGCACGCAATGAATTGGTGTTGCACTACCAGCCGCTGGTGGATATCCGCAGAGGCCGGCTGATCGGCGTCGAAGCGCTGATCCGCTGGAATCACCCCGGGCACGGCATGCTGCCGCCGACCAAGTTCATCCCCCTCGCGGAGGAGAGTGGCCTGATCGTGCCGATCAGCGAATGGGTACTGCGCGAGGCTTGCTGTCAGGCAGCCGCCTGGGCCAAGGATCCGATGCTTGCGGATATCGTCGTCGCCGTCAATCTCTCCGCCGTTCATTTCAAGCGCGGCAACCTTGAGCAATCGGTCATTGCCGCGTTGGAGGAATCGGCGCTTCCGGCGGAGCGTCTGGAACTCGAACTCACCGAATCGATGCTGATCAGCGACAGCGAGGCCATTCTCCATACCATCAGGCAGCTCAAGCAGATCGGCGTCAAGCTGTCGATCGACGATTTCGGCACGGGGTATTCGAGCCTTGCCTACCTCAAACGCTTCGAGGTGGACAAGCTCAAGATCGACCAGACCTTCGTGCGCGACCTGCCGGGCGACATGGAAGATGCGGCGATCGTGCGTGCCATCATCCAGATGGCGGCCAGCCTCGGGCTTTCGACCATCGCCGAGGGCGTCGAAACGGAGGCGGTTTTCGAATTGCTGAAGGAATTCGGCTGTGACGAGGCGCAGGGCTACTGGCTGGCACGGCCGATGCTGGCGGCGCAATTGCCGGAGTTCGCTCGCCGCTTTGCCAGAGGTAACAGGTAGCCGCTACAGGCGATCTCGCGAAGTCGGCGATCAGCCCCGCCGACTCGCGCGTGAGCAGCGTCGCGAAACCGAGGTCCAGGAAGGTGATACTGCCGGCTAGGCATGCCGATGGTGTTGAAAGGCCCAACCGGCTGCGGCAAGACGCGCTTCGTCAAATACATGGACATGGCGTTTCGCCTGGCTTGTGGAGGCGGTGCTGTACCGGTTATCGAACAGGTATCCCCTGGCGCGACCTGTCAGAGCGTTTCGGGGAATTCCGCGTGGTGCACACCCGGCTCCCTCACTGGAGCAGGCCTGGGGTCTGGGAGCGCCTATGCAGACGATTAGCGCAAGAGACGGACAAATTGATGATACATCCTAGGCTGGCCGCTTCGGCACTGATCGGGGTGGTATTCTCGGCCTGACTTCACCCTCGATTCACAGGACTTCACCACCGCTTCTTCATCCGTTCACCGAAGTGATCGAGACTCCCTGCACCATCCACCAGGGAGAACTTCATGGACAAGAAACTGCTTCTCAAACTCGTCGCCATCGGCTTCATGTCGCTCCTGCTGCTGGTGCCTCTGGCCCTCATCGAGGATCAGATCCGCCAGCGCAGCTCGCGTCAGGAAGAGGTTCAGCACAGCATCGCCAATAGCGCCGCCGGCCCGCAAACGCTGACCGGGCCGGTCCTCGCGATTGATTACCGGGAACGGATCGAGCCCGAAATCAAGGAGGACCCCGCCACCGGCCGGACCAGGAGCACGCCGCGCTTCGTCGATCGTAGCCTGTATCTGCCGGCCGAGACACTGAAGCTGACCGGCGAGGCCCGCGTCGAAACCCGCCAGCGGGGCATCTACCAGGCCCGGCTCTATCACCTCGACCTGGCGGTCGAGGGGCGCTTCGTGCTGCCCGTACACCTCGGTCTCGATGGCCAGCGCAACATCGTCAGCGCCGAGGCGACGCTGCTGCTCGGCGTTTCCGACCCGCGCGGCGTAGACAACGATCCGCTGGTGAACCTGGGCGGCAAGAGTCGTCGCTTTTCGACCCCCAAGGGCTCGGCGCAAAACGGTGACGCGCTGGCGGGCGAACGCCTGGCCATCCCGCTCGGGAAGGTCGCCCTCGACGCGCCGACCTCGTTCGATTTCGACTTTCCCCTGCAACTGACCGGCACCCAGCGACTGGCCATCGCCCCGACCGCGGAAGCGAACACCATCGCCATCCAGTCGGACTGGCCGCACCCGAGCTTTGCGGGCCGCTTTCTGCCGCGCGAGCGCAGCATCGGCGACGCCGGGTTCACCGCCCGCTGGGAGGTATCGCATCTGGCGCGCAGTTTCCCCAACACCCTGATGGCCGCCAAGGGCGGGCCGAATCCCGAAGTGCTCGACATCCTCTTCATCGATCCGGTCAATGTCTACCTGCAATCCGAGCGTGCCGTCAAATACGGCATCCTGTTCATTACGCTGACCTTCGCCGGATTCTTCCTCAGCGAGGTTCTGCGTCGCTCGCCGATGCATCCCTTGCAGTATCTGCTGGTCGGGCTGGCGCTCGCGGTCTTCTTCCTGTTGCTGATCGCGCTCTCCGAGCATCTTCCCTTCGTTGCCGCCTACGCCATCGCCGCATCGGCCTGCATTACCCTGATCGGGACCTATCTGGCGGGCGCGCTCGCTGATCGCCGCCAGGGCTATACCTTCGCGGCGGCGCTGGCCGGTCTCTACGGCGTGCTCTACGGCGTCCTGCTCTCCGAGGACAATTCGCTGCTGATGGGCAGCGTCCTGCTCTTCCTGGCGCTTGGCGCGATCATGCTGGCCACGCGGCGCATCGACTGGTACCGGATCGGCCCGGCGCTCGCAGCCAGGCCGGCAGAATGAGCCCTCGCCATGCTCCGGTCCCTGTTTCGATGCTGGCGTACCGTCCTGGCCTGGGCGACGCTGCTCGCCTTGCTGAGCGTTGCCTGGAACCTCAAGCATCCGCTGCTGTATGGCTTGCGCGCCTGTGAAACGGCGCTTCTGCTAGCGGTCGCCGTCCTCGGCGGCAGCGCCGCCCTGTTTTGCCGGCCGCCCGGTCGGTGTCCGGCCAATCGCCGGCGAGCACTGGGATGCGGGATGCTGGCGCTGGCCAGCCTCACCGTCGGCCGGGAGCTGGAATTCCAGTCCGACCGCCAGCGGGTGCTGGCGGGTGGCCGCGAAATGCAGGCCGTGGGCAGGCACTTCATCGTCGGCTTTCGTGCCCTGGAAGAGGTCGAAGCACTGGCAGCTGGCGGCCTGATCGGCGGCCTCTACCTGACGCGGCGCAACCTGCGGACGGGCAATGTCGCCACTCTCGCCGCCGGGATCGCCAGGCTTCAGGAGCTCCGCCGTGCCGCCGGCCTGCCGCCGCTGATCGTGGCCGCCGACCAGGAGGGTGGGCCGGTTGCCCACCTCTCGCCATGGTTGGAACGGCTGCCCGCACTGTCCAGCCTGGTCGGCGAAGCGTCACCGGCAACGCTTGCGATGCGGGCACGACGCTACGGCGAGCGGCAGGGGAGAGAGCTGGCGGCGCTGGGTGTCAATCTCAACCTGGCGCCGGTGGTTGACCTGCGGCCGGCGCAGCCGGACTCCGCCGCCGACTTCCTGACCCGCATCGGCGACCGAGCCATCGACGACGATCCGGCCGTGGTCAGCGAGGTCGCCCGGGCCTATGTGGATGGTCTTGCCACCGCCGGTGTCGGCGCCACCCTCAAGCACTTTCCCGGACTCGCCCGCGTGCGGGCCGACACGCACTGGCGGCGCGCGACGCTGACGGCGGACATCGATGAACTGCGTGGCGACTGGCAGCCCTTCCGCAGTGTCAGTGCTGGCGCCTGCGCGGCGATCATGCTCGGCCACGTCGTTTTGTCGGCGGTGGACCCCGAACATGCCGTTTCCCATTCACGCAGCGTGGTGCAGACGATCCTGCGTCAGCAATGGAACTATCGCGGTGTGCTGATTACCGACGATCTCAACATGGGCGCCGTGTATCGCCAGGGAATCGGCCGCGTTGCGGCACAGTCGCTGGCGGCCGGCGTCGATCTGCTCCTTGTCTCCTACGACCCCGACCAGTATTTTCGTGCCATCACCGGGGCCGCCCGGGCGCTGGCCAGGGGTGAGATCGAGCCTGCGATGCTGCAGGCCAGCCGCCAGCGCCTGCAGCAATTTGCTCCCGGCAGCCCGTGCCGTCCGGCCTTGTTCACCGCGCAGAGCGCATCGGAGCGACCGGGAGGGTCGGTGGCCCCGGATGTTTGACGAGCTTGCCGCCACGGTCGATACTCTGCGTCCCTGCTCAGAGGTTGTGAATAAATCTACTGCGCGACCGATCTGCTGCGTTGCTCAGTCGCTCACTCCTCGCCTATCCACTTGATATGTCTCGTCGTTCGCTCCCTCGCGCCTTGCATCTCGGCCTGCTCGCAACGATTTCTTCACAACCTCTCAGGGCGTTCGCGCAGAAGCCCAAGCGAGGCGGCGCTCGGGGAGCCAGTGGGAGGCGCGGTACTGGCGTGGGTATTTTTCGGGGAAGCGTTCGCGCTGTGGCAGGGAGTCGGGTTTGTGATGCTGCTGGTCGGGATTGATCTCGCGGCGCGGGGGGAAAGACAGTGAATCAGCGGCGGGAGCTGCCGGCAGCGGTGACGGGCTGATCGACTTGCGCGGGTCGGACGGCCCGGCGGACAAGCCGGCCTTGCATTCCCAGGCGCCCGTCTCAAGACCGATCCAAAGGACTGATCACCCCACTCCCGCCCCGGTTCAGCACATGCGTGTAAATCATCGTCGTCGCCACATCCTGATGGCCCAGCAACTCCTGCACCGTACGAATGTCATAGCCCGACTGCAATAAATGCGTGGCGAAACTATGCCGCAGCGTGTGGCAGGAGGCCGGCTTCGTCAGCCCCGCCGCCCGCACCGCCTTCTTCATCGCCCGCTGCAGCGTCTGCTCGTCCACATGGTGCCTGCGCTCCTGGCCGCTACGCGGATCGACCGAGCGCCCCGCCGCCGGAAAGACATACTGCCAACCCCATTCCCGCGACGCATCGGGATATTTCCGGTCCAGCGCATAGGGCAGATAGACTTCGCCAAACCCCTCTTCAAGGTCCTGTGCATGCAGCACCTTCACCTTCTCCAGGTGTGCCCGCAAAGGCTCAAGCACGGATTGCGGCAGCATCGTCATCCGATCCTTTTCCCCCTTGCCGTCGCGCACCGTGATCTGCCGCATCTCGAAGTCCAGGTCCTTCACCCGCAGCCGCACACACTCCAGCAAGCGCAACCCGGCCCCGTACAGCAAGTCCGCCATCAAACCCTGCTGCCCGTCGATCCGCGCCAACACGCGCCTGACCTCCTCGACCGTCAGCACCACCGGCAGGCGCCCAGGCCGCTTCGCCCGCGTCATCTCGCCCAACCAGGGCAAATCCACCTTCAAAACCTCCCGGTATAAAAACAGCAAGGCACTCAAGGCCTGGTTTTGCGTGGAAGCGGCCACCCGGCCCTCCACCGCCAGATGGGTCAAAAACCGCTCCACTTCCGCCGCCCCCATCTCGCGGGGATGGCGCTTGCCATGGAACAGGATGAAGCGTTTGATCCAATCCGTGTAAGCCTGCTCCGTGCGGATGCTGTAATGCCGCAGCAGAATGGCCTCCCGCACTTGCTCCAAAAGGCGTGGCGGGTGGAGGGCAGCCTGGTTGTCGAAAGGCTGCCCTGCGGATAGGAGAGTGGTATCGCTCATGAATGCGAAGCCTCGGGTAAGCCAGCCGCGCATTATGGCTACTAATCAGATAGATTTCAATATTGATGCAAGAATGGGCATCTGGTAAGATCAGAAGTTAGGAGTCGACCTCGATTGTGGGGTCGAATAGAAAGTTCGGCGTCACGAGGCACCATCGTGCGTGTGCTACCGTGACCAATGCTCAGATAGAAGAGGACCTTCGTGCGCACTGTCACCTACAACCTACTTCAGTTCCTCACGGAGGCCCGTCGAGGCGCGTTCGTTATCCCCAGATTTCAGCGGCCATTCGTCTGGAATCATGCACAGGTGAAACTGCTCATTGATTCGATTTCAAGAAACTACCCTATCGGCTCGCTGCTGCTGCTTCAAGAAACCATTCCGAACGACCCCTTCTTGTCGTCGCGGGCCATTGACGCTGTCATTGGCGAGTCAGATGGTGATGACTCCGCAGAAGCCGATCTTTCGCAGCCAGCTTTCCCACCCGCCGTTTACTACGTTCTCGACGGTCAACAGAGATTGACTTCGCTGGTTCGAGTTTTTCTACAAGCCTCCAAGGAAAGCTTCTACTACTTCGATCTTGACAAGCTCCTCGAAACGGATGCGGGTGATCGCAACGCGGCTGCATGGGTTGTCCGCCGCAATGCAGGCCGCAAATTCCCTGCCAGGTACATGCGAAGTGACGCTATAACGGATGACGAACGCTGCTCTGTACTCGCTCAAGAATACTTTGAATCGAGCTATGAACCGATGAAGGGTGATCGACCAGCTCAGCGAAAAGCAGTAGCCAAGGTCAATCGGGTTTTTGAGACGATGAGGAATTACCAGATCCCTCTCGTTATCGTTGATCGGGGAGACTCGACCGAGGCAATCTGCAGAATCTTTGAAACGATCAATTCCACGGGCACTCGTCTCACGACCTTCGACCTCGCGGTTGCGCGTTTCTTCCCGAGTCCAGACCTGCACAACCTTTGGCAGCAAAGCAAGACGAAGCACGCTGTGCTGGAGCGCTTTTCTGCTGAAGGCGAACGGGTACTCCAAATCGTCGCCATCGTGTCTGGGTACGAACAACGCTCCGGATACGAGCAACGTTCCTACGTCGAACCCACACGGGGCACGCTTCTGAATCTCACCGGGAACGACGTTTCAGCCCGTTGGGACGATTGCGCAAATGCTCTAGCGCAAGCGTTGGATTGGGTCGAAGACCACGGGGCAGTGCCCGGCCTGCTTTCCAACGATGCCCTGCTTGTTCCTCTTGCCTACTTCTTAGCCAACGTCACCCATAAGTGGAAATCCCTCAATCCGAGCTACAACACAGTGCTGGAGCGTTGGTACTTCTCGCATTCCCTACAACAAGGCGCACGACAGGCTTCGAACTACAAGATCGGTCAGACGGTTTCATCGCTCCACAGGTGGCTCACGGAGGATCAACTACCAGAGATCCCTAGGGTGCGCCTTGATCCGACTGAACTACTACGTTTAGCGAAGACCGATGCACGATATCAAGCGATTCTGTCGCTACTTCGGTGGAAGGGTGGGAAAGATCTTTGGACAGAAGAAACACTAAGGTGATCTCCGCAAAT
>NZ_JDST02000080.1:0-37159 GCF_000584975.1 Candidatus Accumulibacter cognatus
TTCAACCGCTTCAAGCATGGGTGGGGACATGGCGTACGTCCTGCCAGCCCTGCCGCCATGAAGGCCACCCGCTTTGAAGACATCGAGGTGGTTTACAATCGGAAACGCCAGCCGTCGAGCCTGGGCTACCTGTCGCCGGTTCAGTTCATGGAACAGTGGCTCGGCAGGCAGAATCAGGAAAAACAGGTCGCAGGAACACCACCCTTGGGAAGACGAATAACCGAGGGAAGCTCAGTGTGCTTGGGTGGTAAGCCCTTAACTTTTCGGATTGATTTACTGTGACACGAGTCAAGATCTGCGGACTGACCCGCATCGAGGACCTGCACTTTGCTGTGCACGCGGGAGCTGATGCACTGGGTCTGGTGTTCTACCCGCCGAGTCCGCGTTGCGTCGATCTGACGACGGCGGCGAGGCTGGCTCGCGCCGTGCCGCCCTTTGTCAGCGTGGTCGGCCTGTTCGTCAATGCGGAGCCGGCCGTGCTGCGCTCAACCCTGGCGACCGTGCCGATCCACCTGCTGCAATTCCACGGTGATGAGGATGAGGCCTATTGCCGACAGTTCGATCGACCTTACATCAAGGCAGCGCGCGTCAGGCCGGGAATGGATTTGGTACAATACGCGGCTGCTTTTCCTTCGGCACAGGCCATCCTTCTCGACGCCTTTGTCGACGGTTACGGCGGCGGCGGCAGGGTTTTCGATTGGTCGCTGGTCCCGCCGTCGCTGGGCAAGCCGCTGATCCTCTCCGGTGGGCTGGATTCGGATAACGTCGGAGAAGCGGTGCGCCGTCTTCGACCGGCGGCGGTCGATGTTTCGACGGGTGTCGAGGCAAGCAAGGGAATCAAGGATGCCGAAAAGATGCGTGCCTTTGTCACCGCCGTGCGGGTGGCAGAATCGATGAGTGGCGATTGATGCGGCAGGGTCTGATGAGATTGTTCATGCGCAGAAAAACGGGGGGTCGGACGCGGACTTGCTGGCGATACTACCTGGCCAAACATACCTGAGGAGCGACGGTCGGATTGTTTTCGCAGAGGTAGTGCACACTGTCCCAACCTGTCGCAAGGAGAATTTTGATGGCCGAGCATGACTACGATTTGCCCGACGCCAGAGGCCATTTTGGCCCCTACGGTGGCATCTTCGTTGCCGAGACCCTGATCGCGGCGCTTGATGAACTCAAGGAGGCGTATGCCGCCGCGCAGCGGGATCCGCGGTTCGTCTCCGAATTCGATGATGAACTCAAACATTATGTGGGCCGGCCAAGTCCGGTCTATTTCGCCAGACGCTGGTCCGAAGTCCTCGGCGGTGCCCGGATTTACCTGAAGCGCGAGGATTTGAACCATACCGGCGCACACAAGATCAACAACTGCATCGGTCAGGCCCTGCTGGCGCGGCGCATGCGGAAGCCGCGCGTCATCGCTGAAACGGGTGCCGGCCAGCATGGCGTGGCGACGGCCACCGTGGCCGCGCGCTATGGCATGGAGTGCGTGGTTTACATGGGCTCGGAAGACATCCGGCGGCAGGCAGCCAATGTGTATCGCATGAAACTGCTGGGGGCCGTGGTGGTGCCGGTGGACAGCGGTTCCAGGACGCTCAAGGATGCCTTGAATGAAGCGATGCGCGACTGGGTGACCAACGTCTCCGACACTTTCTACATCATCGGCACGGTGGCTGGTCCGCATCCCTATCCGATGCTGGTACGCGACTTCCAGTCGGTCATCGGCCGCGAGTCGATCGCGCAGATGCAGGAGCAGTGCGGTCGCCAGCCCGATGCCGTGATTGCCTGTGTGGGCGGTGGCTCGAATGCGATGGGGATCTTTTACCCCTACATTCCGCTCGCCGGGGTGCGTCTGATCGGCGTTGAGGCGGCGGGCGAGGGGATTGCCACGGGACATCATGCCGCCTCATTGACGGCGGGTCGTCCCGGTGTATTGCACGGTAACCGAACCTATCTGCTGCAGGACGAGAACGGCCAGATCACCGAGACGCACTCGATTTCGGCGGGTCTCGATTATCCGGGGGTTGGCCCTGAGCACGCCTGGCTCAAGGATAGTGGTCGCGCCGAGTACGTCAGCATCAGTGATGCCGAGGCACTGCAGGCTTTTCATGACCTGTGTCGTCTTGAAGGCATCATTCCGGCGCTGGAGTCGAGCCATGCCCTGGCGTATGCGACCCGGCTGGCACCGACCCTGGCAAAGGACCAGATCCTGCTGGTCAACCTCTCCGGTCGTGGTGACAAGGACATGCACACCGTTGCCGATCGCTCAGGGATCAAATTCTGACCATGACAAAAATACAGGCTGTATTCGAGCGCCTGCAGGCGCAGGGGCGCAAGGCCCTGATCCCGTTCATCACTGCCGGCGACCCCGATCCGGCATTGACCGTGCCCTTGCTGCATGCCTTGGTCAGGGCCGGTGCCGACATCATTGAACTGGGCGTGCCTTTCTCGGACCCGATGGCCGATGGACCGACCATCCAGCGGGCTTCCGAGCGGGCTCTGGCGAAAGGCGTCAGCCTGCGCCAGGTGCTCGAACTGGTCGAGAGCTTTCGCGTCGACGACCCGCAGACTCCGATAGTGTTGATGGGTTACGCCAACCCTATCGAGTCGATGGGCGTCGGGACCTTCGCCAAAGCCGCCTCCGCTGCCGGGGTGGATGGCGTTCTGGTGGTCGATTATCCACCCGAGGAAGGGATCGAGTTTGCCCGCATCCTGCACCGCCATGACCTCGATCCGATCTTCCTGCTGGCGCCGACTTCGAGCGATGCACGGGTCTCGCAGGTGGGTGCCCTGGCCAGCGGCTACATCTATTATGTCTCGTTGAAAGGGGTTACCGGTTCCGCAGCCTTGGACGTCACGGCCGTCGCCGCGCGCCTTCCGGAAATCCGGGCACGCACCGGTGTTCCGGTGGGGGTCGGTTTCGGGATTCGTGACGCAGCGACGGCTGCCGCGGTGGCCGCGATCGCCGACGCCGTGGTGGTCGGCAGCCGGATCATTGAAGAAATCGAGCAATCGCCACCGGATCAGGCCTGCGCAAGGGTGCTCGCCCTGGTCACCGATATTCGGCGCGGGATGGATACGGTAATGAATGCTCCGGGGGGAACGACATGGGCTCACTGAACAAACTGCTGCCGCCAAAAATCAAACGCAATGACAACGGTGTCGCACGCCGATCATCATTGCCCGAGGGCCTGTGGAGCAAGTGTCCGGCCTGTGAGGCGGTGCTCTATGCGACCGATCTGGCGAGCAACTGCAATGTCTGCCCCAAGTGTGGTCATCACAAGCGTCTGGAGTCGCGGGCACGTATCGATCTCTTGCTTGACGTCGATGGACGTTCCGAGATCGGTTCGGAGGTACTGCCGGTCGATTCGCTGTCGTTCAAGGACAGTCGTCGCTATCCGGATCGTTTGCAGGATGCTGCCGAGGCCACCGGCGAGACCGACGCACTGATTGTCCTGAGCGGTTCGATCCATACCTTGCCGGTGATCCTCGCCGTTTTCGAGTTCGACTTCATGGGCGGTTCGATGGGGTCGGTGCTTGGCGAACGCTTCGTGCGTGGCGTCCAGGCCGCGATCGAACAGGAGCGGCCGTTCATTTGTGTCACCGCTTCGGGAGGTGCACGAATGCAGGAGGGGCTGTTTTCGCTGATGCAGATGGCCAAGACGACGGCCATATTGACCCGCCTTTCACAAGCCAGACTGCCTTTCATCTCGATTCTGACGGATCCGACGATGGGCGGGGTGTCAGCATCCTTCGCCTTCCTCGGCGATGTGGTGATTGCCGAACCCGGCGCCCTGATCGGCTTCGCCGGTCCGCGCGTCATCGAGCAGACCGTTCGTGAAACTCTGCCGGAAGGTTTCCAGCGATCTGAGTTCCTGCTTGAAAAAGGGGCGATCGACATGATCGTCGACCGCCGGGAGATGAAGGTGCGGGTTGCCGGCTTGCTGGCATTGTTGAAGAAGTGGCCGGCATTGCCGTGAGCGGCTTGGTGTGAGCAAAGGGGAAGGCAGGGCATCGGCGATCCCTGAGCACACGCTGGAACGCTGGCTGGCGCAGCTCGAAAGCCTCCACCCGCGCGGGCAGGCGGGAATCGAGTTGGGGCTGGAACGAGTCCAGCGCGTCAAGCGGGAATTGGGCCGGCATCCGCAATGTCCACTGGTCACCGTCGGCGGCACCAACGGCAAGGGTTCGACCTGCGCCTACCTTGAAGCGATCTACCATTTCGCCGGTTACCGCGTGGGTTGCTACACTTCGCCGCATCTGCTGAAGTACAACGAGCGGGTGCGTGTTGATCGGATCCCGGTAGACGACGTCGGGCTATGTGAGGCCTTTGCCCGCGTTGAGGCGGCGCGACAGGCCGCTGGCGATGTCGCACTGACGTATTTCGAGTTTGGTACTTTGGCCGCCATCGAGGTTTTCCGTGTCCGCGAGGTCGAAGTGATGATTCTCGAAGTTGGGCTGGGTGGCCGCCTCGATGCAGTCAATGCCTATGATCCCGATTGCGCCGTGGTGACCAGTGTCGCGCTCGATCATACCGACTGGCTCGGTTCGACACGCGAGGCCATTGGTTTCGAGAAGGCCGGCATCTTTCGTGCGAGCAGACCGGCAGTATGCGCGGATCCGGAACCGCCGCAATCGCTGCTGTCACATGCGCAGGCCATTGGCGCCGACCTGTACCTGCTGGGTCGTGATTTCGGTCATTTCGGTGAGCGGTTGCAATGGACCTTCTGGCGGAATGGTGGCCGGCGCCGGAGTGGCCTCGCGAATCCTGGTTTGCGCGGCGCCTGCCAGCTGCGCAATGCCTCGGCCGCTCTTTTCGTCGTCGACCTGCTTGGACAGCGCTTACCGGTTTCGATGCAGGCGATCCGGAGCGGGCTGATCGAACCGGATTTGCCGGGGCGTTTCCAGGTGTTGGCGGGTCGTCCGGCGATTGTCCTCGATGTGGCACACAATCCCCAGGCGGTGGGCGTCCTGGCAGACAACCTGGGCGACATGGCTTTCTCCAGCAGGACGATTGCCGTTGTCGGAATGCTTGCCGACAAGGACATCGCCGGTTCGCTGGCGCCCTTGGCCGGCAAGGTGGATACCTGGCTACTGGCCGACCTCGATGTGCCACGTGGCGCATCGGCGGTCGTCCTGGCTGCGGCCGTCAGCAGCGCCGGCCTCGGCGGTCGTGTCGAGTGTTTTGCCTCACCGCGGCAAGCCTTCGCGCGTTCTGCAGAGTTGGCCGAGGAAAATGGTAGAATCATCGTTTTTGGATCGTTCTACACGGTCGCGGCCGTCATGCACAGCATGCAACATGGTCGCTGATCAAAGCGACGCGAGTGGATTCCAGCGATGACCGAATCACCTGATCCGCAACTTCAGCTCAAGAAACGGGCTCGTCGCCGCCTCGTGGGCGCGGTCGCGTTCGCGGGACTGGCTGCCGTGATCCTGCCCATGGTCCTGGACGAGGAGCCGAAGCAGCTGGTGCAGGATGTACCGATACGCATTCCTGGTCAGGAGCCGTTGCTTTCCCAACCCAAGGATCTGGCAGCCAGGGCAGCCGCACCTGCCGTCAGTGGCGAGCCGCAGAAAGCCATGCCATCTGGCGGCGCGACTGAGCAGTCGCCAGTGGCCGTTCCGATCGCCAAGCCGGCCGCTAATCCCGCCACTGTCCCGGCCAGGTCGATCGAGAAAAGCGGCGACAAGGCTGCCAAAGTCGCCCAAGCGCCAGAGAAAGTACCCGAGAAAGCCGCTGAAAAGAAAGTCGTCAAGCCGGCGGAGAAAATGCCGGAGAAAACGGTCGACAAGAAACCCGTGAAACTGGCGGAGACATCGCCGGACAAGGCGGCCAAAACCGGTAAACCTGTTGAAAAGACGATCGAGAAGACGCCTGAGAAACCGGTCGAAAAGGTGCCCGAAAAGCCGATTGAAAAGAAAGTCGAAAAGAAGGTCGAAAAAACTGCCGACAAGCTGCCTGCGGAAAAGGCGATCGAGAAGCCGGTTGAAAAACCGCCTGAAAAAGCACCGGTCAAGAAGGTTGACAAGCCCGCCGAGAAGACGCCAGAGACCGCTTCCGAAGAGGCCGGCAAATCGCCTTCCGACGATCACTCGCATTCTGCTCCAGCCGGCAAGCCCCCTGAATCGGCAGCGGCAAAATCTGGCGGGCAACGGGTGATCCTGATCGGGGCCTTCACCAACCCAGATAACGCCAAACAGTTGCAGAGCAAGATCAGCGCAGCCGGAGTCAATAGCTATACCGAGATTCTTGATTCGCCCGATGGCAAGAAAACGCGTGTGCGCGCCGGTCCTTTCCCGAATCGGGAAGCCGCTGAAAAGGCGCTCGAACAACTGCAGAAAATTGGCGTCACTGGGGTCGTCGCCGGCAGGCAATGACAGTCTTTGATTACCTGGTCCTGTTGATCGTCGCAGCTTCCCTGTTGCTAGGCGTGTGGCGTGGCGTGGTCGGCGAGATCATCGCCCTGGTGGCTTGGGTGCTGGCTTTCTTTGCTGCGAAGTGGTGGGGAGCACTGCTTGCGAACGGGTTTGCGACGGCCATTGCTGACCCGACGTTACGCATCGTGGCCGGCTGGGTAACTGTGTTCATGGCCACGCTGGTGCTCATGGCACTGCTTCGCCTGGCCGTGCGTCGCCTGATCAAGGCGCTGGGAATGACGCTGAGTGATCGCCTTCTGGGAGTGATCTTCGGTGTTGCCCGTGGCCTGGTGATCGTATTGATCCTGGTTGCCGTTGGCGGCATGACGGCGTTGCCGAAAGAGAAGTGGTGGAGTGAGGCGTATTTCGCTGCCCCGCTTGAAACGGCCGTTCTGGCCAGCAAGTCCTGGTTGCCATCCGACGTGGCGAAACGAATCAGGTTTGGGTAGGGAACAAGACTATGTGCGGAATTCTCGGGGTTGTTGCAACCACGCCGGTCAACCAGCTGCTTTATGATGGGCTGATGGTCCTGCAGCATCGCGGTCAAGACGCTGCCGGCATCGTCACCGCCGAAGACGATGCGTTTCATATGCACAAAGGATCGGGGCTGGTCCGCGACGTATTTCGTACCCGAAACATGCGGGCTCTGCCGGGCAACATGGGGATTGCCCATTGCCGCTACCCGACCGCCGGTTCAGCTTTCGACGCGGCTCTCTCGCAACCATTCTATGTGAACTCGCCGTTCGGGATCGTTCTTGGACACAACGGCAACCTGACCAATGCGGAACAACTCAAGGAAGAGATGTTCTGTCAGGATCTGCGACACATCAATACCGGTTCGGATTCAGAGGTACTGCTGAACACACTGGCACACGAGCTGCAGGCAACCGCCAAGGGATGTTGGCTGGATCTCGACACCATCTTTGCTGCGGTGGCGGCGGTGCATCGCCGTTGCCGGGGGGCCTATGCGGTGGTGGCGATGATCGCCGGTCACGGCCTGCTTGCGTTCCGCGATCCATTCGGGATTCGGCCGCTGGTATTCGGTTTCAACGAGACCCCCGAGGGTACCGAGTACCTGTTTGCCTCCGAATCGGTCGCGCTCGATACCCTGGGTTTTCAGGTCCTTCGCGATGTCGACCCCGGCGAGGCGATCTTCATCGATCTCGATCACCATTTGCATCAGCGCCAGTGTGCGCAGCATGCGGCACTGTCCCCCTGCATTTTCGAATTCGTCTATCTGGCGCGGCCGGACTCGGTGATCGACGGAGTTTCAGTTTATGAAGCACGCTTGAACATGGGCGAACATCTCGCTGACAAACTGCTCAAGCACATTCCCTACGACCAGATCGACGTGGTCATCCCGATTCCCGATTCGAGTCGCCCGTCGGCGATGCAGCTGGCACAGCGCATCGGCGTTCCGTACCGCGAAGGATTTGTCAAGAACCGCTACATCGGCCGCACGTTCATCATGCCGGGCCAGGCAACGCGGGCGCGCTCGGTGCGCCAGAAACTGAACACCGTGGCGCAGGAATTCAAGGGCAAGCGGGTCCTGCTGGTCGATGATTCGATCGTGCGCGGCACGACCAGCCGCGAGATCGTCGAGATGGCTCGCGCTGCCGGTGCGTTGAAGGTTTTCTTCGCATCCGCTTCTCCACCGGTGCGTTACCCGAATGTTTATGGAATCGACATGCCGACGCGTAGCGAGCTGATTGCGACCGGCCGTACCGGCGAGCAGATTGCCCGTGAAATCGGTGCCGATGCCTTGGTCTATCAGGATCTGGACGCACTGAAGGCCTCGATCCGTGAATTGAAACCGTCGCTTTGCCATTTCGATACCTCGTGTTTCGATGGCTGCTATGTGACCGGCGACGTCAGCACGGAATATCTGACGGCTATCGAGATGGCCCGCGCGGGCCACCAAAAAACGACCAAGGAAGAGCGCTGGGCGTCGAAACAGTTGCATCTCAACCTGCTGTCGGCTGGCTGAGCGCGATGGAGAACACGATGGAGAGCAAGCGAGGATATTCCCTGGAGACGCTGGCTGTGCGCGCGGGTCAGGAACGTAGCCAATTCAACGAGCACAGTGAAGCGCTCTACCTGACCTCGAGTTTTGTCTTCAACACGGCTGCAGAGGCTGCAGCCCGTTTTTCAGGCGAGGAAGAAGGCAATGTGTACTCGCGCTTCACCAACCCGACGGTCGCGGTCTTTCAGGATCGTCTCGCCGCTCTGGAAGGCGCAGAGGCGTGCATAGCCACTGCCTCCGGGATGTCGGCGATCCTTTCGCTGGTGATGGCGCTGTGCAGCAGCGGCGATCACATCGTCGCCTCGACGGGTTTGTTCGGTGCCACCCAGCAGTTGCTCGGAACCATCATGCCGCGCTTCGGGATCCAGACCAGCTTTGTCGCCCAGACCGATGTCACCGCCTGGCATGCCGCGATGCGGCCGGAAACGAAGCTGTTCTTCCTTGAAACCCCGTCGAATCCGCTGACCGAGATCGCTGATATCGCTGCTCTGGTCGGCATTGCGCACGCGCAGGGCGTGCTGGTGGCGGTCGATAACTGTTTCTGTACGCCGATTCTCCAGCGTCCGCTCGATCTCGGCGCGGATCTGGTCGTTCATTCGGCGACCAAATTTCTCGATGGACAGGGTCGGGTTCTCGGTGGCGCGGTCGCCGGGCCAAAGCCACTGACCGATGAAGTGTTCAAGTTCCTGCGTACCGCTGGCCCGACACTTTCCGCATTCAACGCCTGGGTGTTGCTGAAAGGCATGGAGACGCTGCAGATCCGCCTCGAAGCACAAACGTCAAAGGCCTTGCAGCTCGCGCGGTGGCTGGAAGATCATCCGCGGGTAGCGCGCGTCTACTATCCCGGCCTGCCGTCTCACCCGCAGTTCGAACTCGCGCAAGGCCAGCAGAAAAGCGGGGGGGCCATCGTCTCCTTCGAAGTCAAGGGCGCCCGTGCAGAAGCCTGGAAAATCGTCGATAGCTGCCGGCTTTTGTCGATCACGGCCAACCTCGGCGACACCAAAACCACGCTGACGCACCCCGCCTCGACCACGCACGGCCGCATCACGCCGGAGCAGCGGGCAGCGGCTGGAATCACCGAGGGCTTGCTGCGCATCGCGGTGGGTCTCGAAGACGTGCTGGATCTGCAGAAGGACCTTGAAACGGGCCTGTCGTTGATCTAGCCGTCTCTGGCGAACTGACCAGGACAGGCCTTCTCTATACGGCCTTGCCGTGGCGGCTGGTCCGCCAGATGGGGCGATCCGTGCTCCCAGCGATCAGGACGGGTTTTTCGCGAGCCGAAAACCGAGGTCGGAGGCCCGGTAGGATGCGGCGTACTTCTGTCGTGCGGCGGAGCGGGCATAAGCCGGGCCGCTGCTCCAGCTACCTCCGCGAATCACCCGCTGCGCGCAATCGCCGGAGGTGCGTGCCTTGCCATCAAGCGGCGCGCCGCTGTGGTTCGGGTTCCAGCAGTCTTGCGTCCATTCCCAGACATTGCCGATCATGTCATACAGGCTGAAGCCGTTGCGGCCAAAATAGCCGCCACTGCTGCTGTAGGCCTGAGCATCGCTGCAATTATGGGTGACCGGCCAGGCCAGCAGCTTCTTCAGCGTTTCATCGGCGACGTTGGCATTGCGGCAGGTACGGCTCGGAGGCTGGTCGGGATCCGTTCCCTTGTTGGACTGGAACACGCGGGCAAAGAAGTTGCCGGTATCGCTCCACGGGCGTGGCGTGACGCTGCCGCCACGCGCGGCATATTCCCATTCAGCCTCGCTTGGCAGCCGGTATCCGGCAGCACCGCCGTTGAGCCAGGCGATATAGGCCTGCGTGTCATTCCAGCTGACGCAAACGACCGGATGACTGTCGGTCTGAGCAAAGCCCGGAGAACGCCAGTTGGCACTACGTTCGATGACGAAATCGCCACCATTGCGGGCAACGTGACAGCCAGGGCTGCGGCCCGGACGTTCCGCCTCGGTCAGGTAAGCCGTGGCCTCGACAAATTTTCGGAACTGTCCGACGGTGACTTCGTAGTAGGCGAGTTCGAAGTTCCCGATCCTGACGTTGTGCTGTGGGCGAGCGGCTTCGTCGGCTTCGGGGTTGTCGGTGACATCATCGGCTGCGGCGCCCATCGGGTAATCGCCTGCCGACAGACGCGCCAGGCTCAATTCGCCAATCGCGGCCTGACGGATTTCGTCCTGTTTCTTCTTCTCGGGCCGTTCAGTTGGGGTCTTGCGGTCGTCGGTCGGTCGTTGCTGGTCTCGCATTCCCAGTTTGCCTTGCGCAATGCGTGCCGCTTCCTCCTTGCGCATCTTCTTAAGCGCTGCCTGAGCGAGAGCGACATAGCTCCCTCGGGGGTACTCAGTGAGATAACTCTGATAAGATTCTTCACTGTTGATCTGTTGGGCTTTCTCCCAGGCCTGTTTTTCTGCCTGCACCTGCAATTCCTTTTCCTGTGCTGCCAGCCGTTTCAGTTCTGCGCGCGCCAGCGGTGCATACTTGCCGCGCGGAAATTCCTTGAGATAGGTTTCGTAGTAGTCGCGGTTTCCCGCCGCTTGAACCTGCTGCCATAAAGCCGTATCCCGGTCCTCCGGCGGCGCAAGCTCGCTTTTCACGCGCGGCGGCGGCTGCGGTTGCTGCGGTTGCGGCTGACCCTGCGCGGCCAGGCCGGCAAGTTTGACGCGGGCAGCTGCGGCATAAACGCCCTTTGGATACTCGTTGAGATAGGCCTGGTACGCCGCCGCGGTATTGGCCGCTTCCGCTGCCTGCCAGGCCGCTGTGTCGGCGTCGGCCGGCGCCGACTGGATATTGATCTGCGTGGGTCCGCTGATGATGAAGTAGAAGTCGCCAGTCAGGCTGCCTTCCATCCAGGGCTCCTGTTTGCCCTTGGTGGCGTTCTTGACGCGCACCGTCACACGCTTGAGCGCCTGCTCGATCGGCACCCCTTTCTCTTCGATTTGTGCCAGCAGCGCGGCGGTATAGGTGCCATTGACGCCGTCGCCATCCTCGGCAACGCTGCCGGGCCGTGTGGCGTAGTGGATGAGCGTGCCGCTCGGTGCCTGGATGCGCGCAAGACCGGCACCCGCGCCCGAGCGGAAGCTACGGGTGAAAGGGTTATTGCGGCAGGCATCGAGCAGCACGAGGTTGACCCCGGCTTTCGAATCCTCCATGGTGTTGAGGACCGTATTGACGTTCAGACTCTGGTGCGGAACATCCTCTTCGCTGGAAATTTCGGCGTCGACGGCCGGCAGGTAGTTCTCGCCGCGAATCTGCAGGCCGTGGCCAGCGTAGAAGAAAAGCGCGATAGAACCCGGCTTGAGCTTGCTGCGGAATTCACGCAGTGCGCCACCGATGTCGCGTGCCTTCATGTTCTCGCGAATGATCACGTCAAAGTCCATCTTCTTCAGCTTGTCGCGCATCGCCCGCGCGTCATTGACGGGGTTCTTGAGGGGCGAGTGGGCGTAACTTGAATTGCCGATCACCAGGGCGACGCGATGTTCATTTGACCTCGGCGAAGGCTCCTGGGCAAGGAGTGACAGCGGAAAACCGAGTGCCACACCGATCAGGACGCGAGCGAACAGGTTGAAACGCATGGGTAGTGCCTCGTGAGCAGTGGAACGAACCAGGTTCTCAAGATTACCAGAGTCTGATGGCGCAATGGCCGGATCCGCAGTGTTCACGTGCGATGAGCATGAATAAGACGCGTATTTTCACGGCAATTCTTCTGCACGACGGAAGATCGGAGATAAGATTCGAGGAAGGCAATCGGGCTGCGTGAGGACGAAATGGAGGGGCTGGATGGCTTATCAGGAAAGCTTTGATGTCCGCACCCGCGGGCGCGGCAGTATCGAGATTACCGCCGAGGTGGCCGGTATCGTTCGCGCTTCCGGCTTGTCGACCGGCATCGCGCATGTTTTTGTCCAGCATACGAGCTGTTCGTTGATGATTACCGAGAACGCCGACCCCTCGGTGCGCCGCGACCTGGAAACCTTGGCCGCCCGCTGGGCGCCCGACGGCGACCCAGCTTATCTGCACGATGACGAGGGCGACGACGACATGGCAGCGCATGCACGCAACATCCTCACCGGCAGCTCGGTGAGCGTCCCGATCGGCAAGGGCGAGCTACGCCTCGGGACCTGGCAGGGGATCTATCTCTGGGAACACCGGACCCTGGCGCATCGGCGCAGCATCGTGGTGACGGTCCTGGCCTGAAGGTGAAAGCGCTGGCCTGCCGCTACAGGATTGTTGCTACACTTCGGGGCTTGATCTGGCCATTACAACAGGAGCAGCAATGAAAATCGGATTCATTGGTCTGGGTATCATGGGGCGCCCGATGGCGCTGAACCTCTTGCACGGAGGGCACCAGCTTACCGTCTGGGCGCGGCGTGCGGAGTCGATGCAGCCTGTGCTGGACGCCGGTGCCGATGCGGCGGCCAGTCCTGCCGAGGTGGCCAAGGGGGTCGATGTGGTGATCTCGATGGTTGCCGATGCGCCCGATGTCGAACAGGTGATGCTCGGCGAACGGGGGGTGGCGAGTGCCGGCAGAAGTGATCTGATCGCTGTCGACATGAGCACCATTCGGCCGGCAGCCGCGCGCGACATCGGCGCGCGCCTGCTCGCGCAGGGCATCGATTTTCTTGACGCGCCGGTCTCCGGAGGCGAGGTCGGCGCCATTGCCGGCACACTGTCGATCATGGTTGGCGGCACGGTGAGCGCTTTCGATCGCGCGCGACCGGCGTTTGCCTGCATGGGCAGGAACATCGTGCATGTGGGCGATGCGGGGGCCGGACAGGTGGCCAAGGCGGCCAACCAGATCGTCACCGGCGTCGGTGTGCTGACCGTCGCCGAGGCGCTCAATTTCGCGGCCAGGAGCGGCGTCGACCCAGCCAGGGTGCGCGAAGCGCTGCTGGGCGGTTTCGCCTATTCAAAGATTCTCGAGAATCATGGCCAACGCATGCTGGACCGCAACTTCAAACCGGGTTTCAAGTCCTGGATGCATCAGAAGGACATGAACATCGTCATGCAGAGTGCGCACGAACTGGGCCTGTGCCTGCCGGTGTCGGCGGCGACGGCACAGATGTATAACGCGATGGTCGGTTCGGGACTGGGCGAGGAGGACTCGATTGCCATTCTCAAGCTGCTCGAGCGCCTGTCCGGCGGCGAGGGCGACACCTGATGCGGCTCGGGTTCATCGGTCTCGGGGTGATGGGCCGGCCGATGGCGCTGCATCTGCTGCAGGCCGGGCATCAGGTTGCGGTCTGGGCACGGCGTTCCGCGTCCTGCGAGCCCCTGCTGGCGGCTGGAGCACTGCACTGCGCATCGGCGGCGGCCGTCGCCGGATACGCCGAGGTGGTATTCACGATGGTCACCGCCGGTACCGATGTCGAGCACCTGACGCTCAGCGCGGATGGCCTGCTGGCGGGATTCGCTCCGGGTTCGATCCTGGTGGACATGAGCACCATCGCGCCGCAAACGGCACGCTCGCTGGCCGAGCGTCTGTCCCGCTCAGGCGTCGACATGCTCGACGCGCCGGTTTCCGGTGGTGAGCAGGGAGCGATCGCGGCGACGCTGGCGATCATGGTCGGCGGCAAGGCAGCGGTGCTCGAACGAGTGCGTCCCCTGTTCGCACTGCTCGGCAGATCGGTCGTGCATGTCGGCGAGCACGGCGCCGGACAAGTCGCCAAGGTGTGCAATCAGATGCTGATGGTCGCGGCGATTCAGGCCGTGGCCGAGGCGCTGCACCTGAGCCGCGCCGCCGGTGCCGATCCGGCCAGGGTGCGACAGGCGCTGGCTGGCGGTTCGGCTGGCAGCCGGGTGCTGGAAGTGATGGGCGGGAGAATGGTCGATCGGGATTTCGTTGCCGGGGTCGAGGCTCGCCTGCATCACAAGGATTACCGCATCGTCATCGGCGAAGCCTATCGTCTTGGAATTCCCCTGCCGGTTGCCGCGCAGGTCGATCAGCAACTCAATGCCCTGATGGCAATGGGCTGGGGGCGTGCGGATACGGCGTCGTTATTGCGGGTTCTGGAAGCCGGCGGCCAGTGCTCATGAGAAGCTGTCTGGCGATCGTGTCGATCGCCCTGTTGAGCGCTTGTGCCGGCCTCGGAGGCTTTTCACAAAAGCCCGAGGTCAGCGTTGCTGGCCTGAATCTGGTGCAACTGGGCCTGTTCGAACAACGTTTCTTGCTCAAACTGCGAATCCAGAATCCGAACGATGTGGAATTGCCGATCAATGGGCTGAACTTCGAGATCGAGCTCAATGGGCAAGCGTTCATCAAGGGCCTGTCGGACAAGGCGGTCAGCGTCCCGCGCTTTGGCGAAGCGGTACTCGAGGTGATGGCCACCAGTACGCTGGGCAGCGCCCTGAAACAGCTCCGCGACTTGCAGAAGGGCGGCCGGGAGCGGGTCGACTACCGGATCGTCGGGCGCATCAACGTGTCCGGTTTAGGCAATGTGCCCTTCGAACGGCGCGGCGATCTGCAGATGCCGGCGGTCGACCATTCACCCCGGAAGTCGCTACCTCCCGGTTCGGACCGGACCTGACGAATGTGAAAATCGCGTCAGCGACTCACGATCGGTCGGAGGCGCCCGGAAAAATCATGACCATTAGCGCAGGGAAATGATCACCTTGTCCCACCCGGAACCTTCGTCCTCGCCCTTTTCGTCGCGTTGACAGGCCAGTGCCGCCAGCCGCGCTTCCAGTGCCGTAATCGATTCTCCCGTCAACTGAAACTTGCGGCGGTCAATGCCACAGCGGCGTTCCGCCATCCCGGCTGGTGGGCCAGAATTCGTTTGCCGGCGATCTACGCTTGTCTGCGCACGCATGCTTAACTCCTTGGAAACATCCCTGGACAGGAGGCTTTCGCTGCTTTCGGCAACGCAGTCCATGGACCCTGCCGGTGGCCATTATCCGGAATACCTACTTTCGATGTCAATGCGTAAAGTGCCTCTGCGCGCCCCGATGATTGTCTGTAACTAATTAAGTTAATGATATTTTTGGTCATTGGCCGAAGCCTGGGCGCTGGCTGCCGGCGTCCTCTGAGGCGGCTGCGAGCCGTTCGGTAGCCGGCCGAATGCAGGTGCTCCCGGGCTCTGGCACCAGTTTCAATCCTGCCGGCAGGGACTCGCCGAAAGCGCGGCGTTGGTCGGCCTTGTCGAGTTCGACGACGCTTTGCACCTGCCTGATCCAGGTGGCGCTGGCATTGATCGCCGCCAGGCGCGCGAGAACCACGCTGCGGATGTCGTCCGGCAGGTCGCGCGCACGATCACCGGTCCGGCGGGCGATTTGCGTTGCCGCGAAAGCGGCGGGTTCGACCTTTTTCCAGTCCAGCGCCAGCAGGGATTGCAGCCAGCGGCTGGCAACCTCCGCCGGGATGACCTGGTGAGCGCTGCCATAGAGCGATTGGCGAGCGCCGATACGGCCGATTGCCCACCAGCCGAGTGTTTTCTCCGGGCTCTTGCGCAAGCGTTCGAGCAGCCATTCACCGACTTCGAGCTTGCATTCAACAGGTAGTCGTTCCAGCGAGGCGACAAGGCGCAGCATGTCGTCGTGACTGCCGGCGATGGTCGCGGCGAGGCGACTGCGGCTCTTCGTCGGCTCGGCACGTAGCCAGGGACCGAGTTCGGCTAGGAGCTGGTTCTGGACGGCAGCCGGCAGGCCGCCCGCCGCGCGTCGCCAGAGGATCCACCATTCCGACCAGTTCTGGCTCTCGTTCACATACTGGATTCCCTGCGGGAACAAGTCGCAGAGTTGCTCGACCCGCCACTCGTCGAGCGCGTAGCCGAGGCCGGGGCGTAGGCAGAAACCGGCCAGATTGAGCCACAGGCGTTCGTGTTCCGGCGACCGCCGGCGGCGCCGCGCGCGCTGCAACAGGACATCGAAGAGGGCGCGCAGCAGCGGCATCTCCCAGTCCTCGCGCTTGCCGAGCAGATGCTCGATCTGGCCGCGCAGGCGACGCACCTCCTTGTTGTCGAGCGCTTGCGAACTGGCCCCGAAAATGCGCTCGATACATTGCACTGCGTCAGCGAAACGTGCCGGCAGGACTGTCGACGACACCGCGGTATGGCCATCGTCGCCACGCAACTGAAATTCGAGCAACCAGCGGCGGGCGGCATCGTCAACACCGACGCAGTGGATTTCAAGGGTGCCGACCTCGGTCATGGCGGTGCTCAGTTGTACCCGCACTTCGCGCTGATTGCTGCCAGCGAGCGCCTGTACGACCGTGGCGATGGGCGGCAGGCGAACGAAATCATCGTCGTCGAGCAAGGTGATTTCGCCCGGCCGATAAGCATTGTCGGCAACCGACGACGCGAGGTGAAATCGTACCGGCTGGCCGAGGCGTAAACTGAAGATGCGTTCGGGCAGCCGGATTTCGTGGCCTTCTTCCGTACCGCGCGGCAGCAGGCAGATGCCGCGCCGCTGCTGTCCCTGCTCATCGAGAAGCAGAAAGTAACTGCGTGCCGATCCGCCACCGATTCGCCGACCCTGTTCCTGACGGATCAGCGCGTAGGCTACCGCACCACGGGCCACGGCGACATCAGGGTTATCATTGTGCAGCAGGCGCAACGCCGCGCCGCGCCATTCGCCAAGGGTGTCCTGCAGACGTTCGGCAAGGGCATCGGCACGGAATACGCCGCCGTTGAACAGCAGCGTATCCGGTACCGGCAGGCCGGGTTCGCCGTTTGGGTCGGCGGTGTCGCCGAGTGCCTGGCGCGCAGCCTGCGCGTGTCGTCTGAGGAAGGCGGCGACATGGCGTGTAATCGCCGGGTCGGCGGGGTAGGGCAGCCCAAATTCGACGATCGCAGCATGTCGCTGCTGAACGGGCGCATCGGGCGGCACGCGCGGGAAGAAGCCGTCGACAATCACTTGCAGGACTTCATCGCGCTTCAGTTCGACCGTTCGTGCGCCGCCGATCAGACGCGAACCGCCGCCGAGCAAGGTCAGTTGTACCGCCTCGGAGGCGCCGGCGGCCAGGAGCTGTTCCTTGGCCACCCGGCAGCGCGCCGTCAGTTGCGAAAAGCGCGGCGCTGACAGGCGGCCTTCGCTGGCTGGCAAGCGCGACTCGACGAGGTGGGCGAGCGCGAGATCCATATTGTCACCGCCGAGCATCAGGTGGTCGCCGACACCAATGCGGGTGAGTACCGGCTGGCCGTCCTGGATGGCCACCTGGATCAGTGTCAGATCGGTGGTGCCGCCGCCGACGTCGCAGACCATCAGCAGCCGCGTTGCCGCAAGTTCTTCGGCAAGACTCTGCTGGTGACGGAACAGCCAGTCGTAGAAAGCCGCTTGTGGTTCCTCGAGCAGGCGAAGATTGGCCAGGCCGGCTTGCCGCGCGGCTTCGATGGTCAGTGCGCGCGCACCTTCGTCAAAGGAGGCTGGGACGGTCAGAATCACCTGCTGCTGTTCGAGTGGCGCTTTGGGAAAACGGTGCTGCCAGGCGGCCCGAACATGCGCAAGATAGCTCGCGCTGGCCAGCACCGGCGAGACCTTGGCGACCTCCTCTGCGGCACCCCAAGGCAGAATCGGCGCCAGGCGATCGACCGCGGCGTGTGACAGCCAGCTCTTGGCGCTGGCGACCAGCCGACCGGGAACCTGCGCCCCGAGATCGAGTGCCAGCCGGCCGGTGACCACCGGCGCGCCGCCTTCCCCGTTTACCCACGGCAGTTGCAGATCACCCGGGCTGATTTCCCCGGCTGCCGGATGAAAACGCACCGACGGCAGCAACGGCCGCGCGGCCACCTGGCCGGGACCGACCAGTTGCTCGATCTCGAACAGCTCGACTTGCCGCTTGCCGGGCGCGCTGTAAGCGACGACCGTGTTGCTGGTTCCCAGATCGATTCCGACGATGTATGGTTTTCTCATGGTCTTTATGGCTTCTTTCAGGGCAGCACCCTGCCATCGCGACTGATCACCCGCTGGTGGCTGTAATCGGCGGCCGCCGGTCGGTTGACGGTACCGCGCGCCAGCAGGTAATCGACGAAGGTTTGCGTGTAGTTGAGATAGGTGTTCACGCTGTGGCCGGCCTGATGGATCCTGCCGAGCGTCGTATAACCGTCGCTGCCGGTAGCGAGGTAATCGCTGGTCACCAGGGTATAGCTGCCGTGTGGATCGATTGCCTGCCAGGTTTCGCTGCCCTTGCGCTGCACCTCGATGGCACTGAAGCGGCGGCCACGCGGCTGCGAAAGATCGAGCTGCCAGCGCAGGCCGGCGGCGTAGGGGTGGGAGCCGTCCGATCCGCCCCGGTCGAGGTAGTTGCCGACGGCATCTTCGAGCACCTCCACGATCTGGCTGCCACTGAGCTGCAGTTCGAAAAGCACGTTGCTGTAAGGCAGCACCGTGTAGGCGGTGTTGAAACTGACTTCGCCCTGCGGCAGCGCGCCGCGGATGCCGCCACCGTTCTGCAGGGCGATGTCGGCGAGCCTGCTCGCCTGCCGGTAAGCGATGGCGACGGCCTGTGCGATGTCGCTGCCGCGCGCCAGGGTGTTGGCCTGTTCGCAGCCGGCGACGCCACTGCTGCGGTTGGTCGATTCGCCGGGTACGCGCACCAGGCACAGCGATTCGCTGGCGATACCGATCTGCTGTTTTTTCAGGTCTTCGAGGCGGTCGGCAAAGCGGGCGAGGGTGGCTTGTGCGGGTGGGTCGGCGGTGACCACGCGCGCGCCGCCGGGTCCCTGCAACGCGTTGACGATGCGTGCGCGCGTGGCCGCGTCGACGGCAACGAAAGTGCCACTGGCATCCTTCTGCCGGAAATCGTCGCCGATCGGCAGAGTCACCTCGCCGCGACAGCTCTCGACGCGTCCTTGCGCATCGAAGCGAACCTGCAGCAGGCCGAAAGCCTTGGCGTATTCCCAGGCCTGGCCGATACAGACGGGGTCGCCGTCGCGGTTGCGGACGACCGTCGGGTAGGGGCCGGACGAAGCGTCGATTCCGATCGCCGAAAAATCGCCGAGCAAGGTATGCGAGTCGCCACCGATGATCACGTCCACTTCGCTGAGCTGCGCGGCCATCGCCAGGTCGGCTGCGTAGCCCTGGTGGGTAAGCAGAATGATGTGGCGGATGCCCTGCGCACGCAGTCGGTCGATGTATTTTTGCGCACTGGCGACCTCGTCTGCGAAGCGCGTGCTCGCTAGCGGTCGCGAGGAATTCATCGTCTTGCCGCGCACCTCGATGCCGATGATGCCGACAGTGACGTTGCCGAATGACTTGAGCAGATAGGGGTGCAGATAATCATGGGCGGCGACCGGCGCGAGCGGGGTGCCGATCGCCGCTTCGACATTGGCGGCGAGAACGGTGGTCCGGCAGGGGCCGCTGCGCAAGTCATCGAGAAAGCGCTGCAGGCCGGCGTCGCCTTCGTCGAACTCGTGGTTGCCGAGTTCGAAAGCATCGAAGCAGACGCTGTTCATCAGCGCCGCATCGGCCTCCCCCTGGTAAAGGGTATGGTAGAGGGTGCCGGTGATCGCATCGCCGGCATGCAGCTTCAACAGGTTCGGCAGACCCTGGCTGGTTTTGAACAGTGTCGTCAGACGCGGGAAACCGCCGGCCTCGACGCGCGTCGACACGCCGTCGAGGCTGATCTCGAAGTCTGGAATGGCATCGAGGTGCGAATGGTGGTCGTTGATGTGCGCGATATGGATTTCGAGGGCGCTGGTCGGGAGTGGGGCGGAAAGCGGTGCAGTCTGGCAGGCACTTAAGGAAAGTGCCAGGGCGAGCAGGCTGGCCGAGCAGGAGATCAGCATTGGGCGCATGCGGGCGGCTCCGGGGGCAGGTTGAGCGAGTGGGCGAGTGTCGCATACACCGGCGCACCGCAGCAATGCGCTAGCCATCGCCAGATGAGCTGGCAGCAGGGGTCCTGCGCGGCATTTGAGAATGCTATTGAAGCTGCTAGACTGGATTTTGGTCTGCCAACGAGGGTAGCCATCGATCGTTGTTTCCGGTGCCAGCATGCACCACTTTTTGAGGAGTGAAGGACATGGGTTTGTTTGATTTCGTCAAGGAAGCAGGCGAGAAGCTTTTTCATGCCAAGGATACCGAAGCGGCATCGGCCGAACTGGCCGGTGCTCCCGATGACGAAGCAGCCAAGGCGCGCCTCGACGAGCTGAACCGTACCGCAGCGGACGCGATCGAGGCCTACATCAACACCCAGAACCTGCCGGTGACCGGCCTGACGGTCACTTTTGACGGCGCAAGCGGAACAGCGACGGTCTTCGGAGTCGCCGGCGACCAGACCAGCAAGGAGAAAATCCTCCTCTGCTGCGGCAACGTTACCGGTGTATCGCAGGTCAACGACATGCTGTCGGTTGATCAGAGCGAACCCGAAGCGACCTTCTACACCGTCGTCGCCGGCGACAATCTGTCGAAGATCGCCAAACGGCACTACGACAACGCCAACAAGTACCCGCTGATCTTCGAAGCCAACAAGCCGATGTTGACTCACCCGGACAAAATCTATCCCGGACAGGTGCTGCGCATTCCCCCGGAGTAATTTCAGATGGCCTGACTACCGGGCCAGAGCGTGCAGTCCTTGATAACCGACATAGAAGCCGACCAGCAGGATCAGCATGCCCGAGAAGTAGGGTGCCTTGCGGGCGAACTCCCCGAAGCCGCCCCAGCGCGTGACAACATGTTTCACGCTCAAGGCCGCCAGGGCGCCTGAAGCCACCATCGTCAGCGCCAGCCCGATGCTGAAGCACATGACCAAGGCTGCTCCGAGTGCGACCTCTTTCAGTTGCAGGCACAGCAACAGCACGGTGATCGAGGCGGGACAAGGAATCAGTCCGCCGGTCAGTCCAAAGACGATGATCTGGCCGGTCGTCACTTCCCGGTTGGCGAAGCGGCGGCGAATGTCGTTGGCGTGGGCCAGTTCGTGCGGGTCCTGATAGCCCGGTGCGGAGACATCCAGTCCCTCGTAGTCCTGGATCGCATGGTGGTGGTCGTGCTCGTGCTCGACGTACTCGACATCATAGTCGTGGCTGTGATGCGCATGCCCCAGGCGAAGGCGGGCAACGAATTCGTGCGGCTCCGGAATCTCCTGCTCGGACTCGACGAAACCGTCGCGCTGCACGAAGGTGAAGGCCTGGCGACTGCCGTCGGCACGTTCCGTCTCGACCCTCACCTGGTCGGCTGCCCAGATCTGACCGTGCCGGCTCTCGCTGAACAAGCGGAAGCGCGGCGGCACACCCTCCTCAAACACTTCCAGCCGAACTACCCCGTGGCCGGTGTCGATGCGCCGGGTCTCGTCATGGTGGTGACCGTGCTCGTCGTGGTCGTGTGTTGCATGCTGTTGCCGCCAGGTCCGCCACATCATCCACAGCGCAACGCCGACGATGAGCACGGCGGACGCTAGCTGGAAGTAGGATTCAGTCACCTCGGCGTTCCAGTGACGTCCGAAGTACAAGCCTGCCAGAGCGACCGCCCACACCACGGCGGTATGAGAAATCGTCGCCGACAAGCCCAACAGAACGGCCTGAGTGACCGTGCCGCGAATGGCGACGATGAAGGCAGCCATCATGGTCTTGGAATGGCCGGGTTCGAGACCGTGCAGCGCCCCGAGCAGGATGGCGCTGGGGACGAACAGCCAGGCGTTGCCCTGCTGCAACAGGGCAGAAAATTCGGTCATGAAGTTTCCTTACAGGTACTTGGTGATGGCCTTGAACTCGCGGATGGTGTCGTCAGCGCTTTGGGTACCTTCGCGAACCGCCTGTTCAAGACAATGGTCGATGTGGTCATGGACCAGGGCTTTTTTTGCACTGCCAATCGCGCTCTCGACTGCCTGGAGCTGTTGTGCGACCTCCAGACAAGGGCGCTGCCCTTCGAGCATGGCGAGGATGCTCTTGAGGTGGCCTTCGGCCCGCTTGAGCCGCTTGATGATTTCGGGGTGTGAGGTGTGTGTCGTCATCGCTTCATATCCTATCCTGGGGGATAGGATATCATGTCCGGCGAGACGCTTTTGCAGTTTCTTCGGACGATCAGTCTGTCGGAGTCAGGTCCAGGAGACGGCGTCGGAAGGCCAAGGTATCGCGATCAGGATGGCTACCGGCAGCGATATCGCGGAAAGCGAGCGAATCGTGGGTCGCCTGCTCCAGTTTCTGGCTGGAGAAGATACCCGTGGCCTAGCTAGACCTGGAAACGACCGACCAACTCGTGCATCTCGGTCGCCAGACGCTTCATTTCTGCCGATGCGCCGGTCGTTTCGCCTGTCGAGGCGGTATTGGCCTCGCTCGTCGACACGATTCTTGCCACCTGCTGGGCAATCAACTCGCTGGCAGTGCTTTGTTCCTTGAGCGCGTTGGCGATGTCCGACGATACGTCAACGACCCGGATCGCTCCCTCGCGAATCTGGACGATCGATTCTCCTGCCTGACGGGCACCTTCGGCATTGCTGTTCACCTGCCCCACCAGCTGCCGCATATCATCCAGTGCGCGCTGCGTCTCTTCCTGGATTGCGCCAATGACCACGGAAATCTCCTTCGTTGCGGTTGTTGTCCGCTCTGCGAGTTTGCGCACCTCGTTCGCCACGACCGCGAAACCGCGTCCCTGCTCACCAGCCCGGGCGGCTTCAATGGCGGCATTGAGCGCCAGCAGGTTGGTCTGATCGGCAATTTCCTTGATCACCTCGGCAGTGCTGCCGATCTGGTCCGTCCGCTTACCCAATCCTTCCAGGGTGTGTGACGCGCTCTGCACGGTTTCGGCCATGGCCACCATGTCACAGACAGTCTTCTCGATCACCTGTCCACCGTTCACGGCCGTAGCCAGGGCCTGTCGCGCGATTTCCTGGGCGGTGGCAGAGGAATTGGCAACATGGGTGATGCTGACCGACATCTCTTCCACTGTCGCGGCGATCGACGACGTGGCATCGTTCTGTTGCCCGGTTGCTGCTGCCAGATGCCCGACCGATTGTGCCAGCTCAACGGAAGCGCCAGCCACATGGTCGCCAGTGTCCCGCATCCGCCTGACCACTGCCTGAAACTCGTCGAGAAGAGAATTCACACTCGATGCCACCTGCGCCATCTCGCTCTTTCCGGAAATCGGGATACGCCGGCTGAGGTCAAGCGATTCCCTGATCTTCGCGGTGGTTTCCTGGACAATTGCCATCTGCCCGGAGATCTGTCGCACCGTGACCACCACCACCGCGCCGGACAGGAGGAGGGCGATCGCCATCAATGCGATCAGAAGTCTGCGTGAGGATGCCAGCGACGCTTCCAAGGCGATCAATTGGTGCTCAAGATGATCGGTTTCGCTTTTTTCGAAAGTGGCCACCACCTTGGCGATGCTTTCTGTGGCCGCTCTGTCCCGGCCCTTGACCGCGACATCGACCTTCTTGCCAGCCTGGGGATCGTTCTTGTCAAAACTGCCAAGCGCCGTCTTGTAGGTGCTGCCGAGGTCAGCGTGATCCTGGATGAGCTTTTCGATGTCGGCGATCAGCCCCGCGTTCTCCGGATGGGTCTTGAGGGTGCCGAGCGCGGTTTTCAGCCGTTCCTGAACGACCTTTTCCTTTTCCAGGAACGCTTTTTCATATCGAGAAAATTCCTGTTCCTGGTTACCGCGGATGAGAATGTTTTTCCATTCCTGCACCTGCGTCTTGAACGCGACTGCAGCGGTCTGGATGTCGATCAGGGTTCCGATACCCTGGCGTATGTCGACCAAGTTAGCCCGTAGTTGGGTGTTGAAGCGGGATAACTCGAAAATACCGACGCCGCTGGCGATGACCATGCTGCCGACGGCAATCATACCGAGGATCAGGACTCGGGCCTGGATCGTGAAATTGTGCATGCAGACCTTGTTTTCGCTGGAAATGGTTGATCTGAGCGCAATATCATCACGCTTACAGGCCTTTGACAAGCGCTTTTCAGGTGCAGCGCGCCAGCGGCGGAGATGGTGTGTTGCTGGCGAGATTGCGTCGGCAGCGCTTTGGTGTATTCTGAGGTCATCAATCATCCCAGGAGGCAGCATGAGCATGTCGGCGACGACCTTGCAGAGCACGACCGCCGATCGACCGTTCACCGTTGACCGTTCGCTGCTGATCCGGCGCCTGCGCGAGGTGCTGCCGGCACAGGCGCTGCTATTCGAGGAAGAAGACCTGCGGCCGTATGACTGCGATGGACTCACCGCCTTTCGGCAGTTGCCCCTTCTGGTCGCCTTGCCGGAGGACGAGGCGCAGGTGCAGGCGATTCTCCGGATCTGTCATGGGCTGCGCGTGCCGGTGGTGGCGCGCGGCGCCGCCACCGGTCTGTCGGGTGGCGCCACGCCGCATCCGGATGGCGTGCTGGTCGCGCTCGCCAAGCTCAAGAAGATCATCAGCGTCGACCCCGTATCGCGGACTGCGGTGGTCCAGCCCGGTGTGCGCAATCTGGCGGTGTCCGAGGCAGCGGCGCCCTACGGTCTCCATTATGCTCCCGACCCCTCGTCGCAGATCGCCTGCACGATCGGTGGCAATGTCGCCGAGAACTCGGGGGGCGTGCATTGTCTGAAATATGGACTGACCGTCCATAATGTGCTGCGCGTGCGCGGCCTAAGCATCGAAGGCGAGATCGTCGAGTTCGGCAGCGCGGCCCTCGATGCGCCTGGTTACGACCTGCTGGCGCTGCTCAACGGTTCGGAAGGTCTGCTGGCGCTGATCACCGAGGTCACCGTCAAGCTGACCCCCAAGCCCGAACTGGCACAGGTGGTGATCGCCTCGTTCGCCGACGTGCGGCGGGCCGGCGACGCGGTTGCCAGCATCATTGCCGCCGGCATCATTCCGGCCGGTCTCGAAATGATGGACAGGAGAGCCATTCTTGCTGTCGAACCCTACGCCAACGCCGGCTACGACATGGAAGCCGAAGCGATCCTGCTCTGCGAATCCGACGGCACGCCAGAAGAAGTGGCCGAGGAAATCGGGCGGATGACGGCGGTGCTCGAAATGAGCGGTGCTAACGGGATTCGCGTCTCGCAGAATGAAGCAGAACGGCTCAAGTTCTGGGCCGGGCGCAAGGCGGCGTTTCCGGCGGTCGGTCGCCTGACCCCTGACTATCTGTGCATGGATGGCACGATTCCAAGGAAGCATCTGGCCGATATGCTCGAAGCGATCGCTGCACTTTCCCGGAAGTACGCGCTGCGTTGTGCCAACGTCTTTCACGCCGGCGACGGCAATCTGCACCCGCTGATCATGTACGATGCCAACCAGCCGGGAGAACTCGAGCGGGCGACGGCCTTTGGTGCCGAGATTCTCGAACTGTCGGTACGTTTCGGAGGCACCATCACTGGTGAACATGGGGTGGGCATCGAGAAAATCGATCTTATGGCCGAGCAGTTCACGCTCGCCGAGATCGGCGCTTTCCATCGCCTCAAGGCGGCTTTCGACGAACATGGCCTGCTCAATCCCGGCAAGGGTGTGCCGACGCTGGCGCGTTGCCGGGAATACACGCTGGCGCGTGTCGGCGGTGAGCAGAATCCGATGAACTCGATGAACTCTTCGAGATGGTGATGGATTCCCTGATCGACAACTGGACGGCGCACATCAGCGATGCTGCCGGCCGTGGTGGCAAGCTGGCGATTCGCGGTGGCGGCAGCAAGACTTTTTACGGTGGGCGGGAACGAGGCGAGCGTCTCGACGTCGGGGCCTATCGAGGGATCGTCGCTTACGAACCGACCGAACTGGTGATCAGCGCGCGTGCCGGCACGCCGCTCGTCGAATTGAACGCGGCGCTGGCCGAAAAGGGACAATGGCTGGCTTTCGAGCCGCCGCATTTCGCGCCGACTGCGACCGTCGGCGGCATGCTCGCCAGCGGCCTGTCGGGTCCGCGCCGGCAGGCGGTCGGTGCCGTCCGCGATTTCGTTCTCGGCGTCAAACTGTTGAATGGCCTGGGTGAGGTGCTCTCCTTCGGCGGCCAGGTGATGAAGAATGTCGCCGGTTACGATGTCTCGCGGCTGCTGGCCGGCAGCCTGGGAACGCTCGGCGTGCTGCTCGAGGTGTCGTTGAAGGTGCTGCCGCTGCCAGTGGCCGAGAAGAGCCTGCGTTTTGCGATCGACGAGGCGACCGCGCTGCAGAAGCTCAATCAGTGGGGCGGGCGACCCTTGCCGATTTCGGCGTCCGCCTGGCACGACGGGATACTGACGCTGCGCCTGTCGGGTGCCGCTGCGGCGGTCGCTGCCGCAGAGCGTCTGCTCGCCGGTGAGTGGGTCGATGCGGCCGAGGCGGAAGTCTATTGGCGATCGCTGCGCGAGCAGACGCACGCCTTTTTTGCCGGCGACGCGCCGCTGTGGCGTCTCTCGCTCCCGTCGGTGGCGCCGCCGCAGGGGTTCGGAGCGACGCTGATCGAATGGGGCGGCGCGCAGCGCTGGCTGCGCGCTGGCGACGCGCGTGCGCTACGTTCGGCCGCGGCAAAAGCCGGTGGGCACGCAACGCTGTTTCGGGGTGATGACGCCTTGAAGGCCGCGGTTGGTGTTTTTCAGCCCTTGCCCGCGCCGCTGGCAAAAATTCACCGCCATCTCAAGCTCGCCTTCGACCCGCAAGAGGTCTTCAACCCCGGCCGAATGTACCCGGATTTCTGAAAGTTCGCCAAGCATGCAAACCCATCTGGCCGATTTCATCAAGGACACGCCGGCCGGGCGTGAGGCTGACGCGATTCTGCGTAGCTGCGTGCACTGCGGCTTCTGCAATGCCACCTGTCCCACTTTCCAGTTGCTCGGGGACGAACTCGACGGGCCACGCGGCCGCATCTATCTGATCAAGGAGATGCTCGAAGGGCAGCCGGTGACCGCAAGGACGCAGCTCCACCTCGATCGTTGTCTGACCTGCCGGGCCTGCGAGAGCACCTGCCCATCGGGGGTCAACTACCACCGCCTGTACGAGATCGGACGCGCCGTCATGGAGCAGCGCGTGCCGCGCTCGCTGGCTGCGCGCGCGAAGCGTTCGCTGCTTCGCGAAGCGCTGCCGCGCCGCTGGATGTTCAAGCCGGCGGTTCGCATTGGCCAACTGCTGCGGCCGCTGTTGCCAGACATGCTCGCCGAAAAGGTGCCGATGCCCGCTGGCACTCGCCTCGGCGGCGGGCTACGGCCGGCTGCACACCCGCGCCGGATGGTTGTGCTGGCCGGTTGCGTGCAGCCGACGCTGGCGCCCAATACCAATGCGGCGACCGCACGCGTTCTCGACCGGCTCGGTATCGAATTGATCGAGGTGGCAGGCGCCGCCTGTTGCGGTGCCTTGCGCCACCACCTCGATGCCCGGGAACAAGCCCTCGACGACATGCGGCGTGTCATCGATGCCTGGTGGCCAGAGCTTGAACGTGGGCGCGTCGAGGGTTTCGTGATGACCGCCTCGGGTTGTGGCGGGCATGTGCGCGAGTACGCTGCACTGCTCAAACACGACTCGGCCTACGCCGACAAGGCGGCCAGAATTTCGGCGATGACCCACGATGCCTCCGAGGTGCTCGCCGCCGAGCAGCCTCGCCTGCTCGAATTGCTGCGCGCGGCCAGGGCCGGTGTCGGCGAGCGGGTGGCCTTTCACTCGCCCTGCAGCCTGCAGCATGCGCAGAAGATTCGCGGGCTCGTCGAAGCGCTGTTGACTGCCGCCGGCTACCAGCTTTCGCCGGTCGCCGATGCGCACCTGTGCTGTGGTTCTGCGGGCACCTATTCGATTACACAGCCGGTTCTCGCCAGGCAGTTGCGAGACCAGAAGCTGGCGGCGCTCGATGCCGGTTCGCCTGCTCTGCTGGTCACGGCCAATGTCGGCTGCCAGATGCATCTGCAAAGCGGCAGCCAGTTGCCGGTGCGGCACTGGATCGAACTGATCGACGAGCGTTTGCACGCCGCTTCCTGAAGCGTACAGACCCCACACTTACAGGAGAGCGATGTTCATCGACAGTCGGGCCAGCAGTTACGATGCCTTGTGCAGGAGTTTTCGCTGGAAGCTTCCCGAACGCTTCAACATCGGCGTCGACGTTTGCGGCCGCTGGGCCGAGGACCGTAGCCGCTTCGCGCTGTACTTCGAGGACGAAAGCGGTTTCACTTCGGCGCATACCTTCTGGGACATTCAGCGCGAAGCCAATCGCCTTTCCAACGTGCTGGCGGCACTCGGCACGCTGCCTGGCGACCGGGTGGCACTGATCCTGCCGCAGTGTCCGGAGGCGGCCATCGCGCATGTCGCGATCTATCAGATGGGTGCGCTGGTCGTCCCCCTGTCGCCGCTCTGCATGCCAGATGCGCTCGCATACCGGCTCGGCGATGCGGGCGCGCATCTGGCCATCGTCGATGCAAGGACAGTGCCGACGTTGCGGCAGCTGCGCGACAAGCTGCCGCGACTGCGGCATCTGCTCTGCGTCGGCGCTGCGGCCGGCAAGGATCTCAGACGCTGGGAGGACGTGCTCGCACATGCTTCCCCACGCTACACGCCGGCAGCGACCGCCGCCCATGATCCGGCGATGATCCTCTATGATAGCGGCAGCACGGCCAGACCTAAGGGAATGTTGCTGGCGCATCGCACGCTGCTCGGCAGGCTCAGCGGCTATGTCTGCTCGCATGATTTCTTTCCGCAGCCGCGTGACCTGTTCTGGTCGCCTGCCGACTGGGCGAGTACTGCGGGCCTGTGCGATGGTTTGTTATCGACCTGGCACTTCGGGATGCCGCTGCTTGCTTACCGGGGACGTTTAGACGCCACCAGAACGTTTGCCTTGATCGAGAAGTACGGCGTGCGCAACAGCCTGCACTCTCCCGGCGCCCTGCAGAGGATGATGGAAGCGGTCCCCGACCCGAGGGCGACCTACGATCTCGACCTGCGCACGCTGGTCAGCGCTGGCGGACCGGTCGCTGCAGCGGTTTCTCACTGGGCCAGGGAGAAGCTGGGAGTGACGATCAACGAAACCTTCCGGCAGACCAGGATGGGCGATGTGCTGGGCAATTGTGCTTCGCGCTGGCCGGTGAAACCGGGTTCGATGGGCCGCCCCTACCCTGGGCATCGGCTGGCGGTCATCGATCGCCAGGGCCAGGTCCTGCCGCCGGGCGAAGTGGGCGAACTCGCCGTGCATCGGCAGTGCAACGCGGAAGACGATCCGGTGATCATGCTCGGGTATTGGCGGAACCCCGAAGCGACCACCGGGAAGTTCATCGCTGATGGCTGGGTCCTGACCGGCGATCTCGCGAAGATCGATGCAGAAGGCAATTTCTGGTACCAGGGGCGCGCCGACGTGTTCCACCCTGATGGCCAACCCATGAAACGTTGAAAGCGATAGAATTTGCCGCTGTTCTGCCGACCGTCGATCGCCGCTCCGATGGCCGGGAGCGGCAGCCAGGCCAGAAGCTGCTTTCATGAGGAGAAGGACTGAAGGCCATGCAGCGATTACCGGGAGTTTTACGCGATGTCGATTACGATTGACGCCTGTGTCGCCCAGCATCAGGGGGATCGCCGCGAACAGCAGGACCGCGCGGCGATCCTGCCGCATCCCAAAGGCGGGGGCGTGACGCTGGCGGTGGTGGCGGACGGCATGGGCGGCCATGCCGGGGGGGTGATCGCTGCCCGGCAGGTGATCCATACCGTTCGCAACAATCTCGAAGGCTTTTCCGCACGCACCGAATCGGCACGCGGACTGCTGGAATCCATCATCAATGAAGCGCATATGCTGATCAAGACATCGCGTTTCATCAACGAGAAGGATCCGCACAGCACCGTCGTGATGCTGCTGTTGCAGCCGGGCAAGGCGAGTTGGGCGCATTGCGGTGACAGCCGAATCTACCATTTCCGGGGTGAAAACCTGGTCTTTCGCAGTACCGATCATTCCTATGTCGGGCAACTGGTGGTGCAGGGCAGAATCACGCCCGCGCAAGCACTCGTGCATCCCAACCGGAACATTCTGTTGACCTCGCTGGGGGGAGCCGAAGCCCCCAAGATCGCTTTTGGCGAAACCGATGGCCTGCAGGCAGGGGACACCTTTCTGCTCTGCTCGGACGGTCTATGGGCCTATTTCAGCGATCAGGAACTGGGGTGGGTGATCAATGGCTCGACCTCGGCGCGCGAAGCCTCCGAGTTGCTGATCGGCCGGGCACGGTCGCTTGGCAGCGGGGACGGCGACAACATCTCGATCGCGATCCTGAAACTGCTAGAGGCACCGCTTGCTTAACGGCCATGGCTTTTGCCAGGCCATGACCGTTACCCCCCATGACCGTTACCCTTTTCCCAGACCCTCTCTACCGCGAGTGGAGGAGTTGGAGATTACTGAGTTGCCTAACCTGGCTGCCGGCCGGCTACTTGCGCCCCAGGCCGCCCAGCAGCGCCGCGACCGGACGGCGGGGTTTGTGCGGGCGTTCGCTATGGTGCAGCGCTCTATCGGCGTCGTTGCCGACCGCTGCCACAAGCGGCGCAGGACTCTCATAAGGCTTGCTGAAGTCGAAGCCATCTGCGGCGAGGTGTGGGAAACGCCCGTTGCTGGCGCGGTTCGCTCCTTCGCGCTGGGCATTGCGGCCCGTCATGCGCTCGCTGCGCGGGGCAGCCAGCGGGGCAAGCGCCGGCGGTGGCGGGAGTGGTCGGCGATGGCCGCGTTTGCCGCTGGGTGGGTAGGTATAGTCGTATTCGGGTTCGAAGCCAGCAACCGGAACCTGCTCGACCTGAATCCGGATCAGCTTTTCGATCTCGACCAGATACTCGACCTCACTGGCCGAGACCAGTGAAATGGCCGTTCCCGGCTTGCCCGCGCGACCCGTACGGCCGATACGGTGGATGTAGTCCTCCGGCGTGCGCGGCAGTTCAAAGTTGATGACGTGCGGCAGTTCGTCAATGTCGAGGCCGCGCGCGGCGACGTCGGTGGCGACCAGCACCAGGACCGAACCCTCCTTGAAAGCTTCGAGCACCTTCAGGCGCTCCTGCTGGCTCTTGTCGCCATGGATCGAGTCGGCGGCAATCCCGGCCTTTTGCAGTTCGCGGGCAAGCCGGTTGGTTTCGATCTTGGTGCGGGTGAACACCAGCACCTGGTTGAAATCGGCCGACTTCAGGAGTTTGACCAGCAGCGCGCGCTTGGCCTCGGCCGCCACCGGGTGGACGCGGTGGGTGATCGTCTCGGACACGGTGTTGCGTTTGGCCACTTCGATCAGCACCGGCGACTTGAGCATGCCGTCGGCCAGCTTCTTGATCTCTTCCGAGAACGTCGCCGAGAACAGCAGGCTCTGCCGCTGCCTGGGCAGCAGGTTGATGATGCGAGTGACGTCGGGGACGAAGCCCATGTCGAGCATTCGATCCGCCTCATCGAGCACGAGTGCCTGCACGCTGGCGAAGTTGAGGCACTTTTGTTCGAAGAGATCGAGCAGCCGGCCGGGGGTCGCCACCAGCACCTCGGCGCCGCAGCGGATCTCGGCGATCTGCGGCTTGATGTCGACCCCCCCGAAAACGCAACAGCTCCGGATCGGAACATGCCTGCTGTAGGTCTTGACCGACTCGTACACCTGAATCGCCAGTTCGCGCGTTGGCGCCAGCATCAACACCCGTACCGGATGGCGCGCGGGTGACGGGCTCGGGCTGGCGAAGGCCAGAATACGTTGCAGCAGCGGCAGCGTGAAAGCGGCCGTCTTGCCGGTGCCCGTTTGTGCCCCCCCCATCAGATCACGGCCCGCAAGGATCACCGGTATCGCTTGTGCCTGGATGGGCGTGGGCTCGGTGTAACCCTGGTCGGCAAGGGCTCTCAGGAGTTCAGGCGCCAGGCCCAGTTCATCAAAACGCATCCGCAGAACCCTTAAATCAGTCAAAAATCAATTGCATAATAGCGATAGACGAATTATACATCGATTGCCGATCGGTGCCCGGCTTTGCGCGCGCGCCCGGCTTGCCGATGTCATCGCCGCTTCAGGAGCTTGAGCGCACGCTCTGCAGCCGCGTCGAATACGGCGATACGCGAAACGATCCAGGCTTGGCCCGAGCGTAGCTGCTGATCGAGAGTGGCGCGTGGCATGGCTACTGCGAAGCCCCACTCCGGGTTGAACAACAGAACCCTTCCCGAGGCCGGGCTTTGCCAGCAGCAGAGACCACACGGCGACTCCTGGGGCGAGACCATGAAACGCAGCCAGTCGCCCACCGGACTCCGGCCAGCCGGTGCCCTTGGGGGCGCCTGGCCGCCGACAGGATCGGGCAGATAACGGATCGCTTGCCCGTGACGATCGCGCAGGAGAGTCTCGGCCATCGGCTTGCCTGCCTGTGCGTCCGGCGGGCGTTCGAGCGCGGGTGCTGCCTGCGGCGGCGCGGTCAGCGCCTGGTTGCGCAAGGCACTGGTCTGCAGGTCGAACAAGGTATCGAGAAAGGGTGTTCTCTCGGAGACTGGGACCCCGATGGCGTCCAGCCCGGCGCTGATTCGCCCAAGCAGCGATGAGGCCAGCCCGGCGAGGCGTTTACGTTCCTCGGCGGTCTGCTTCGGGAGCACGCTCCAGATCAGTTCGTCGGCAGTGTGGCTGTCCTCCTGCCAGCGTCTGCCCTGGATACCGCCCTCCGCGGCGGCAGCGATCATGACTCGCCACCAGTATTGCTCAAGAAACGAGGCAATCTCCGGCGAGCCGGTTCGCGCCAGACTGAGGCGCAGCCAGTGGTCGGCGAGCAGCCTCGCGTATTGCCGGTTTTCGTGCTCAAGCACGGTCTGCACCTGCGTTCCGGCCGCCTCCCGAACGGCCTGGTCACGCTGCCTGATCAGCAGGTCGAGTTCCGTCAGCTGGGGATCAAGCGAGCCATCCTGTTCGAGCGTCCGGCGGGCGCTTACGGCCAGCTGGCGGATCCGTTGGCAGAGCGGATGATTCGATTCCTGCGGCAGACCAACGCCGGCCCGCGCCATGCGATTGATCAGCGAGCGGGCAGGATGCTGGGCGTTGGCCAACAAGGAGGGATCGATGATCGATAGTTTGAGCAGCGGGATCTGCAGCCGCCCGATCGCTTCCTTGATGGCGTCGGGCAGGTCGGCGGAGTCGAGGAGGGCCTCGAAAATCAGCGCCAGGGTGTCGAAGGCGACCGCTTCGTGTTTGCCCAGGGGCAGGTCGAGATCCTTCGCCCTGAGGGTGCCCAGTGGCCTGCAGGAGGGCGGTGATGCTGCGCGTTCGTCGTCAAGGCTGGCCGACAGCGACCGGTTCTCGAGCGCCGTCAGGCGCTCGGACAGATGCTTGAGCATGATCAGCGCGGCGGCTTCGAGCGTGGGATTCCCCGATCCCGCGGTGGGGTGAGCAAGCTGCGGGACGGTCGACCGATCCGCATCGAGTTGCTGGCTGACCGCCTGCTGCAGGGCCGACAGGGTGTTGGCGTCCGCGGGCAGGGTGTCGCCGGAGGGTAACCGGCCGGTTCTGGGATCGGTGCTGCCCGACGGGTTTTGTCCTGTTGGCGCTGGCCCGATGCCGTGGCCCGCCAGCAGGCCGTCGATTTCGCCATAGAGTCCGGAGATCTGTTGGCAGAGGCCCTGTTCGAGCCGGTCGAGCAGCGCCAGCGTGGGCTCGAGACCCCCGCCGGCGTGTCTGCAGATCGCCCACAAGCCAAGACAGATCGCTTCCGGTCCAGCCGGATGGGTGGTCTCGCTCATCGCCGGCCGGCAGAGCAAGGTCATGTAGCGCGACTGACAGCGCCACAGGTTGCGGCCGCCGGCCTCGCGCAAGCGAGTGATCAGGGCGTTGATCCGGATGTCCAGCTCGAGGTCATCGTCACCCATCAGGGTCAGGCGCGAGGCGGTCAGGTTGGTGCGCTGATCGGCGTCCTCATCGGAATCGGATGCGTTGGCCAACTCGTCATGCGCCGCCCCGACTTCCTGATCGAAGGCCGCGAGCACGGCCGGTACGCGTATCCCGCACTGCCGGATGATGTCGCTGAGTCGGCGCTGAAAGAGTTCCTTGCTGGCACAGAGAATGGCACAGCGATCTTCGCCTGTTTCTGGTGCTTGCGGCGGATGGCTTTGATCGGACATGCAGGGCGGGCCAGGCGAGGGGAGGGGAGGGATGGCAACTTGTCTTGTCTATTGTACTTCGCATCCAAGGGTCATGGCGATTCGCGATACCCGGACGGCGACCTTGAACTGACCCCCGTTGCTGGCCCGCGAGGTACTGGCGGAGGCTTCGCCCTGCTGCTGGCGAGCGCAGGCTGTCCTCCCGCTGGCGATGGCTCCGGTGGCATGGCCAGGGCACCTGGCGAGGCGCCGGTGCCTGATCCGGAGGGACATGTCCGTGCTGGCCGAATCGCATTTTTCGCGTTACGATGGCCTGCATCGGCCATGCGCGCGACACGATGGCCACCCGCATCGGTAAATCGGGGTGGCACGCCCGTTTCCGCGCACGCTGGCCACGCCGAATGCACGCATGCGCACCAGCGGACGCGGCATCCGCCAGTTCGAAACCAGCCTCGCAGCACCGTCCGCCGGGAGAAGAACGGGACCTTCGCCATGACCTCAGACTCGGATACCCAGCAACCCCCGTCGTGTTCATCAGCTATGCGCACGAAAGCGAGGCGCTTCGAGCTTCGGTCAAGGCGCTGGCCGATTGGCTGGTGCAGCGCGGCTGCCGCGTCCTGACCGATCATGCTTACATTTATCGCCCGCCCGCGCAGGGGTGGCAGACATGGATGCTCGGTTGCATCGAGCAGTCCGGCACCGTGCTGGTGGTCTGCACGCCCCAACTCCGCGCCCGCTACGAGAAGACGGCGGCGCCGGACTCCGGGCGCGGGGCGACCTACGAAGGCGCGATCGTGACGCAGCAGATCTACGACGCCGCGATGCGCAACACCAAGTTCCAGCCGATCCTGCCCGACGATGGCGACGAGGGCAATATTCCGACCTTCCTCAAGCCGTGGTGGAACGGGCACCGCTTTCCTGGCGGCTACGACTGTATTCTGCGCATGATCCTCGATGGATCGGGTGACGAAGCGAAAAAAATCGGCCCACGGAAGGTGGACCCCAAGCCCCCCTTTACCTGCGAGCACGAGCGCCTGGCTGCGGAGAAACTTGCTGCGGCAGATGCGCGGCAGTTCCTCGTCGCGATGCAGCAGGAGTTCAGGAAGAGGTTTCAAAGCGAACCGCCATGCGACGCGGCCGCGATGGTCCGCTGGTTTGCCGGGCGCGAGAGCACAGATGTGCAGCAGTTGTTCTACCTGGTTCGACGGGCGCTGGGACCCTTTCCTCACGGACGACACGAGGATTTTCAACGAAAACTCGCTGAGGAGGCCGCAGTTGCGCTTTACTGCCTGGCCGCCATGCGTCTGGTGGATACGGCCGTCGCACGCGCCAACGAGGTGCGTCCCGGCGACTACCTGCTGCTTGTCCCCAGGAGCGAACGAGTGATCTGCGCGATCATCGCCACCGCCCTGTTTGGCGGCGAATTGCATCTCAAGCCTGTCGAGGCGGGCGGTGAGCTACAGCCGGAGTACGTTTTCGAGGTGCACGTTCCGGTCAGTGGTGATCGGCAGACCGAAGCGTTCGAGCGCGCGGCCTTTACCGCCGTATTCGAGAACCAGGCCGACGCTCCGCAGAAGTTCGTCGAGGCCGCACCACTGACGCCCCGCGAGCGGGCACGGCTGGCGGCGCGGATCGACGACATCCACGACCGGCAGCGAAGAATCGCGCTGATCGTCCATGGTCTCCAGCGCGTCGAGGCGGCAGCCGGACTGGCCCGTAACCACAAGCTCCCCGTATTGTTTCCCGCCGCCGAAGTACCAACCAGCGAGTTCACCACGAAGCTGCTCGGTATGGACGCGGACCGGCTCATGGCGGAGATTGGCGAGCTCTCCATCTGTCTGACCGCACGTACCGACTTTGCCTCGCAGCCGCCATCTGTTCCTTCTTCTTCATCGTAAAACGCGCCATGACCCAGACTCCTCCCAACCCCTTCGTCGCCCTGCAGCCCGACAGCGAACTCGGCCTGCCCGAGAGCGAGCACTTTTCCGCCGCCGGCCACTGGTGGAGCCAGCCGGAGATCGACGCGCTGATCCTCGCCTACGCGGCGCGCCGGCCGCTGCTGGTGCGCGGCGAAGCCGGCAGCGGCAAGAGCCAGATCGCGCGCTGCGCGGCGCGGGTGCTCGGCGACGCACCGCTGCTGGTCGAGGTGATCCATCCGCGCTTCGAGGCGCTGGACCTGCTGTATCGCGTCGATGCCGTCGAACGCCTGGCCGACGCCGAGCTCAAGCGCTTCGACGAGAGCAACGAAAAATACGTCAAGCACGGCCGGCTGTGGCAGGCGATGGAGCTTGCGCGCGCCGGCGCGCCGCTGCCGGTGCTGCTCATCGACGAGATCGACAAGGCCGACGCCGACGTGCCGAACGCGCTGCTCGACGTGCTCGGCAACCGCAGCTTCCAGGTGCCGCCGCTCGCGCACCGCGCCGTGCGCGCCGCCGGCGGCCGGCTGCCGCTGATCATCCTGACCACCAACGAGGAGCGCGAGCTGCCCGCCGCCTTCGTCCGCCGCTGCGTCGTGCTCAACGTCAACCCGCCGGCGCACGAGACGCCGCAGGGCGACGAAGCGTTCATCGACTGGCTGGCCACGCGCGGCCGGATGCATCGCCAGCTTGCGATCGCCGAAGAAGCGCGCCGGCTCGCCGCACGGCAGGTGCTGGCCGACCGCAAGGTGGCGATCGGGCTGGGCTATCCGAAGGTCGGGCTGGCCGAATACATCGACCTGCTCAGCGCGCTGCACGAATTGACGCAGGCCACGCCGGAGGAAGCGCGCACGGACGAACAAATCCACTGGCTGCAGCGGCTGGCCGCCTACGCGCTGGTGAAGAACGCCGACCAGCCGCAGGATCGCCCGCCAGTCACCCCGGCCTCCGCAGCGGCCTCGGCGACGCCGGCA
>NZ_JDST02000081.1:0-36939 GCF_000584975.1 Candidatus Accumulibacter cognatus
ATTTGCGGAGATCACCTAATCTGTATAAGATGAGATATTTGATTCGATCTCCCTGCTGGCGGGTGCAATGCCAGCAAAAGGTCGAGCGTAGGGGCTGGCCGGAACGGCAGCAGCGGGCGGCAAGCCTATAAGAGCAAAACAATCTACAGGGTCAGGGAGTGATCATGTCTTGCCAAGTGAACGATGCCGCCTGTTGGGAACAGGCCGCGCGGTTGCTACCCACACGTCATCATGAATGCCCCATTCCTCGCCGGACGCCGGCCCAGGAACGAATCTGGTTCCTGGAGCAAGCCTATCCTGGCCACGCCCGCCTCCGCGTAGCCAGCGGCGCGCGCATCGTCGGGCCTCTCTGCACACACGCCCTGCAGAACGCCATTGACCGGGTCTTCGCCCGTCACGACGTGCTCCGGAGCAGTTTCGGAGCACCACCACAAACACTCTCCGCCACCCGCCCTGAACTGACCGTCGACAGCCTCTCGGAAGCGCCCGGCAGCGCTGCCCAAGCACTTGCGTGCCAGCGCTGGATCGCCGTCAACGCCGGCACGCCGCAGGATCTCGGCCAGCCGCCGCTGCTTCGGGCACACCTGCTGCGCCTCGCCGATACCGAGCACCTGCTGCTGCTGTGCGCCCACCGCTACATCTGTGACGAGGAGGCCCTCGACATGCTGCTTGGCGAGATCGCCAACAGCCTCGACGGCAGCCTGCCAGACGGCCCGTCGATACCGACCTTCGCCGATTTCGTCGCCTGGCAAGAGGCGCAGCAGACCACCCTCCTCACCCACTGGAGAGAACGCCTTGTGGGCGCGACAGAAGTGCTTGAGCTGCCGACCGACCGTGCCCGTCCAGCGATCCAGGGCCACCAGGGCGCCAGCCTGCCGCTGCCGCTGCCAGGACCGCTCGTAGACCGTTTGCGCGCGCTCGCGGCAAGGCACGCGCTGGACCTGCCAGGGGTATTCCTGGCGGCCTTTGCCGCCCTGCTGCAGCGCTACAGTGGCCAGAACGACCTGGTGATCGGACTGCGCAGCAGCTACCGGGCGCAAGCACCCTTTTCCCGGCTTGTCGGCCCGCTCGACAACATCCTCGTGCTACGCCTGCCGATTTCGGCTGACGCCGGCACCGATACCCTGCTGCAGCGCTGTGGCGAAGCCCTCGCGGATGCCCGCGCACACGCCGGACTGCCCTTCGAGCGCCTCATCGAAGCCCTGCAGCCCAGCCGCACACTGGGTTACGCACCGATCTGCCAGATGCTCTTCGACTACCGCACGGCGTCCGCCGCGACGCTGCCAGCCGGTGCCGTCACGCTGCACCCCTTCGCCGTCGATCTCGGCAGCGCCGACCATGACCTGAGCCTGCGTGTCGACGATGATGGCGATCATCTCGTCGCCCGCCTGATCTATGATCCGGCATTGTTCGACGAAACCACCCTGCAGCGAATAGCTGGCCACTATCTGAACCTGCTCGACGATCTCGCCGCCGACACCCGCAAACCAGCGGCCACGCTGCGCCTGCTTGGCGACAGCGAATGGCGGCAGCTTGTCGACGAGTGGAACGCCACCGACGGCGACTACCCGGCCGATTCGTCGCTAGCGCGCCTTTTCGAGATACAGGCAGATCGCAGTCCTGACGCGCCGGCCATTCTCGGCGTCGACACGGGCCTGAGCTACCGGGAACTCGACCAACGTTCCAGCCAGCTTGCGCACCACCTGCGTCAGATCGGCGTCGGACATGAAACCCTGGTCGGCGTCTCGATGGAACGTTCCCCCGAGTTGTTCGTCTCCGTCCTGGCGATACTCAAGGCTGGTGGCTGCTACGTGCCGATCGACCCCGGCTACCCTCGTCAGCGCGTCTCCGCCATGCTCGAAGACAGCGCCGTCGCACTGCTTCTCACCAAGACACGCTGGCTGGCAGTACTGCCCCCCCACCACGCCGAGGTGCTGTGTCTCGACCGCGACTGGCCGGCAATCGCCTGCCAGGCATCCACTCGCCCGCTCAGCCCGGCTGGCGCCGCCAGCCTGTGCTACGTGGTGTTCACCTCGGGTTCGACCGGGCGACCAAAGGGCGTCCTGGTCGAGCAGCGCCAACTTCTCAACCGCCTGGCCTGGATGTGGCGGGAATATCCCTTCGTTGCCGGCGATGTCTCCGCCTGCAAGACTGCCCTCAACTTCGTCGATTCGCTGTGGGAACTGCTCGGCCCCTTGCTGCACGGCGTGCCGAGCGTGCTCATCCCGCAACAGGCGCTCCTCGACCCGCAGAACCTGGTCGCCCTGCTCGCCGAATACCGCGTCACCCGGATGATGCTGGTCCCGTCGCTGCTGCGCATGCTGCTCGACGCGCACGAAGTGAGCAATGCTCCCAACCAGCTCGCCGCCCGCCTACCGCTGTTGCGCGAATGGTGCATCGGCGGCGAACCTCTCAGCACCGAACTCGCCCGGCGCTTCGCACGGGCACTGCCGGGACGACTGCTGCTCAACCTCTACGGCCTCTCGGAAGCCTTCGATGCCTGCTTCTTCGACGCCGGCCAGCTTGCCGACAGGGATACCCTGGTACCGATCGGCCGCCCGCTGGCCAACGTTCAGGCCTATATCCTCGACGCCCACCGCCAACCGGTACCCGTCGGCGTCATTGGCGAACTCTATGTAGGCGGCGCCGGACTCGCCCGCGGCTACCTCGGCAGCCCCGAATTGAGCACCGAGAAATTCATTCCCAACCCATTCCGCAAGGAAGCCGGCGCCCGCATCTACCGCACCGGCGATCTGGCCCGCTACCGCGCCAACGGGCTCATCGATTATCTGGGCCGTAGCGACCATCAGGTCAAGATCCGCGGCTTCCGTATCGAAACCGACGACGTTGGCAGCGTCCTTTGCAGTCACCCGGACATCCTGGAAGCGGTGATCGTCGCCCGTCCCGACGCCCACGGCGAACTCGCCCTTGCCGCCTACTATGTTGCCCGCACAGCCAGCGCCCTGGCAGCCGGCACGCTGCAGCCCTGGCTGCGCGAACGCCTGCCCGAGTACATGGTGCCCAGCAGCTACACGGCGCTGGCCGCTTTGCCGCTGACACCCAGCGGCAAAGTCGACCGCCTGTCGCTGCCCGCGCCCGACAACCGTCCGCCAGCGCCGGCCGCGCCCTATCTGTCCCCGGACGACGCGACCGAGCAAGCCATTGCGGCCATCTGGCAGGCGGTGCTGATGGTCGAGCGAGTCGGCAGCACCGACAACTTCTTCGAACTGGGCGGCACCTCGCTGCGCATGGTCGAGGTCAATCGCCGCTTGTGCGAGCACCTGCATCGCGCCATCCCGGTGCTGCAGATGTACCAGTACCCGACCGTACAGAGCCTGGCGCGCTCCCTCAACGCGGCAAGCGGCCTGTCGCCAGCCAGCCCGCCAGCCATCCAGGCCGGTCGGGACCGCGCCGTGCAACGCCGGGAAATGCAGAATCGCCGCCAGACCGCCGGCAGACGATCGCCCTCCTGAGCCACGGCAGTCGCGCAGCCCCCTTGAAGCAGGACTCAAACCGGACCTTCGCATCCCAGCAGCCAGTCAGAACCGAGTCACGACCATGAACCAGCCCGCTTCCATCCCCCACCCCAACGACATTGCAATCGTCGGCATGAGTTGCCGCTTTCCCGACGCCAATGACGTTTCCGTTTTCTGGCGCAACCTGGAACAGGGCGTCGAATCGATCAGCTTCTTTTCCGAAGCCGAACTGCTCGCCGCAGGCGTCGACCCCGCTCTCCTCGCCGACCCGGCCTACGTTCGCGCCGGTGCGGTGATCAACGACATCGACTGCTTTGACGCTGCCTTTTTCGGCTACAGCCCGCGCGAGGCCAGCCTGATCGAACCGCAGCAGCGGATCTTCCTCGAATGCGCCTGGGAAGCCCTCGAACGCGCCGGCTACACCCCCGCTTCGCATGGTCGTGCCATTGGCGTTTTCGCCGGCTCGGCGATGAACGGCTACCTGATCTACCACCTCGCCACCCGCCCGGACGTGGCGCCGTCGTTGTTCGACTTCCAGATCCAGATCGGCAACGACAAGGACTACCTGACCACCCGCGTCTCCTACAAGCTCAACCTCACCGGCCCGAGCATCAACATCCAGTCCGCTTGCTCGACCTCGCTGGTAGCGGTGCATGTCGCCTGCCAGAGCCTGCTCAACGGCGAGTGCAATCTGGCGCTGGCCGGCGGCATCTCGGTAGCCATTCCGCACCGGATCGGCTACCTCTACCAGGAAGGCGGCGTCAATTCCGCCGACGGCCATTGCCGGGCCTTCGACGCTGCTGCCCGCGGCACGGTGCTCGGCAGCGGTGTCGGCGTCGTCGCGCTCAAGCGCCTCGCCGATGCTCTCGCCGACGGCGACCACATCCACGCCGTGATCAAGGGCTCGGCGGTGAACAACGACGGCAATGCCAAGGTCGGCTACACCGCCCCCAGCGTCAGCGGCCAGGCGGCCGTGGTCACCGAAGCGCTGGCCATGGCCGGACTGACGGCCGACACCATCGGTTACATCGAAACGCACGGCACCGGCACGCCAATGGGCGACCCGATCGAGATACAAGCGCTCACCCAGGCCTTTCGCGAAAGCGGCACGCGCCAGGGTAACTGCGCGATTGGCTCGGTGAAGACCAACATCGGCCACATGGACGTCGCCTCAGGCGTGGCCGGGCTGATCAAGACCGCACTGATGCTCGAGCACCGGCGCATTCCCGCGTCGCTGCACTACCGCCGGCCGAACCCGGGAATCGACTTTGCCAGCAGCCCGTTCTACGTGAACAGCACGCTTGCCGAGTGGACACAGCCGGTCTGCCGCGCGGGTGTCAGTTCCTTCGGTCTCGGCGGAACCAATGCGCACGTGGTACTCGAGGAGGCTCCCACGCGTGCCGCCGCCAGTGCGTCGCGCGCCTGGCAGTTGATCCTCCTGTCGGCACGCACGCCCGCTGCACTCGACCGCATGACTGAACGTCTTGCCGATCATCTGCGCACAGCTCCGGTGCAGCCCCTTGCCGACATCGCCTTCACCCTGCAGACCGGCCGCGAATGCTTCGCGCACCGGCGCATGCTGGTCTGCCGCGACCACGACGGACTCGCCCAGGCGCTACTCGCGGGCGACCGCCAGCGCGGTGCCGAAGCGGTCTGCGAACGGCAGGATCGGCCCGTGGTATTCATGTTTCCCGGCCAGGGCGCCCAGTATCTGGGAATGGGGCGCGAGTTATACGACGCCGAGCCGCTGTTCCGCGCGGAAGTCGACCGCTGCGCCGAAATCCTGCTCCCCCAACTTGGCCAGGATCTGCGCCGCCTGATCTGGCCAGATCCCGAGGCCGGTGCGGCAGCGCTGCAGCAGACCTGGATCGTCCAGCCGGCGCTGTTTGTCATCGAATACGCACTGGCGCGCCTGTGGATCAGTTGGGGTGTCCGCCCGGTGGCGATGATCGGCCACAGCATCGGCGAGTACGCCGCGCTCTGCCTGGCCGATGTGATGACCCTGGCCGATGCCCTCAAGCTGGTGGCCGCGCGCGGCCGCCTGATGCAGGAAATGCCGGCCGGCAGCATGCTCGCCGTCGACCTGCCGGAAAGTGCCCTCGTCGATCTCGAAGCCCGCGGCCTGGCACTGGCCGGGGTCAACGCACCCGACCGCTGCGTGCTTTCCGGACCGACCGAGGCCATCGCCGCCTGCCAGCAACAGCTCGACGCCAGCGGCCAGCAGAGCCGCCTGCTGCATACCTCGCACGCCTTCCATTCGGCCATGATGGACCCGATCCTCGAGCGTTTCACCGCCGTGGTTGCAACGATCCCGCTACAGGCGCCGCGCCTGCCGGTGGTCTCCAACCTCAGCGGCACCTGGCTCAGCGCCGCGCAGGCCTGCGACCCGGCGTATTACGCCAGACACCTGCGGCACACCGTGCGCTTTGCCGAGGGCATCGGCTGTGCCGCCGGCAACGGCGACCCGCTGTTTCTGGAAGTCGGTCCCGGCCGCACTCTCGGCACGCTCGCCCAGCAATGCATGGCAAACTCCGACGCCCAGGGCGCGCTATGGTCGATGCGCCACCCGCAGCAGCAGGAACCCGACCAGACGATGCTGCTCGCCACCCTCGGCAAACTCTGGCTGGCCGGCGCCAGCGTCGATTGGGCCGGCTTCCATGCCAATGAAACGCGTCGCCGCGTGCCCTTGCCGGGCTACCCCTTCGAACGTCAACGCCACTGGATCGAACCCGGTCGACGGGTAGTGCAGACTGCGGCAGACGATCGCCCCTCAACACGGGCAACGCCCGGCAGGCGCCCTCTCGCCGACTGGTTCTACCTGCCTGCCTGGAAACAGTGTCCCCTCCCCGCCGGCAGCACGCCGGCCCGTGGACCGTGGCTGCTCTTCACCACCGGTGAAGGTTTCAGCGAACATCTCGCCGGACAACTACAAGCGGACGGACAGGCAGTGATCCGGGTTCTCCCCGGCACCCAGGCGGGCTGGAGTGGCGAGCGGCGCTACACCCTCGACCCGGCACGGCGCGCCGACTACGACAGCCTGCTGGCGGCATTGTCCAGCGCCGGCCAACTGCCGAAGACCGTCCTGCACGCCTGGAACCTGGCGCCGGCTGCCGGCGCCCCCGACCGGGAAAGCTTCGCCCGCGCCCAGGACCTCGGTTTCAACAGCCTGCTCTACCTGGCGCAGGCGCTGGGCGAGCGCGACTACACCGAAGCGCTCAGGATCGGCGTCCTCGGAACCGGCATCCAGGCCCTGACACCGGGCGAACAGCCCATTCCCGAACGCGCCGGCGTGCTTGCCGCCTGCATCGTCATCGCCCAGGAATACGCCAGTGTCGACAGCCGCTGCTACGACCTGCTTCCCCCGGCCGTCGGTTCCGCCGCCGAGCAGGCACTCGGCCGTCAAATCCTGCGCGAAATCGGCAGCGACGCACCGGATGCCATCGTCGCCTACCGCGACGGCGTGCGCTGGGTGCAGCACTACCAACCGCGGCATCTGGAACCCGTCAGCGGCCCGCCGGCCCGCTTGCGCCCGCAGGGCGTTTACCTGATCAGCGGCGGGCTCGGCGCAATCGGCTACGCACTCGCCGAGGAACTCGTACGCAGCGTGCAGGCGCGTCTGATCCTGACGGGTCGCAGCGCTCTGCCACCAGCCGCCGAGTGGGATACCTGGAGCGCCACGCACGGAACCGAACACCCGGACAACCAGCGCATCGCGCGCGTGCGCGCCCTCGAAAGGCTCGGCGCCGAAGTGCTCGTCGTCAGCGCCGATGTCGCCGACGACGACGCCATGACGCGCGCGCTGGCGCAGGCCAGGAGCCGCTTCGGACATATCGACGGCGTCATTCACGGCGCCGGCATCGTCGCCGAGCAGGCCTTCCTGGCCGTACAGGACACCCGGCCGGAGCACTGCGCCGAACACTTCCGCCCCAAGGTGGACGGCCTGCTGGTGCTGCACCGTCTGCTGCGCGACGACCCGCCAGATTTCTATATCCTGCTCTCGTCGATCTCGGCGGTGCTCGGTGGCCTCGGTTATGCTGCCTACGCTGCTGCCAACGCTTATCTCGACGCCTACGCTGCGCACGCATCGCGACAGTCTGGTCCAGCCTGGCTGTCCATCGGCTGGGATGCCTGGCTCTCCGCCGCCAGCGCGGACCGGCACGGCATGGGCGCGGTCGTCAATACCCTGGCGATGTCCACCGCAGAGGGGGTGGATGCCTTCCGCCGTATCCTCGCCGCCGACCTCGGTGCACAGGTGCTGGTATCCACCAGCGATCTCCCGACGCGCGTCGAGCAATGGGTCAAACGCAAGCCGCGCGCTGCCGCCACCCCGATGGCCGACGCCACACCGAGCATCACCTATGCCACTGCCATGCAGACGGCGATTGCCCGCATCTGGGAAAACGTCCTCGGCGTCAGCCAGATTGCTGCGCAGGACAACTTCTTCGACCTGGGTGGCGATTCCCTGCTCCTGATGGACGTCATCGCCCGCCTCAAGGCCGGCTACGGAATCGTCCTCAATCCACGCGAAATCATGTTCCAGACCCTCGCTCAGCTCGCCGCCCAATGCGAGGCACGACAAGCCGCGCAACAGCCCGCCGCAGCGGCAGGCGTGGCCACGCCGGCCGCCCCCCCTGAGCCGCAGCGTAAGGGTGGCCTGTTCGGGGCCTTGAAGCGGAAGATTCGTGCCGGATAGACGAACCACCTATCGAACACCCGTCCGCCGACGCACGCATTTGGCGCGATCTGCTGCGCCCCCGAGGGCTTCCAGGCCGGGTGCAAGCACAGCGCCGCCCTGATTTCCGAGAAATCGCCCTCTTACTGCAACGCGCCCGGCGACAGTGGCTTGCCGACCAAGAGCGGATGCTTGCCGGCGGGCAAGTGGAATTCCGCGCTCGGCGCCAGACTCTGCTCACGAACAAACCCGGGGTGCCTGGCTGTTCCGCGCAGCGGCGAGTTGCTAGGCAAACCGTACGCCAGCGCAGGTGCACCGACCAGCATCGATCGTTCAACGACCCGGTTGCCGTCATAGCGACCCGGCGCTTGTGGCGTGAAGTTGCTGCGCCCGACGAGCAGGTTGTTGATCGCCCAGACCTCGGTTTCCGGCGGCATGCGATCGATCCAGATGCGCAGGAAGCGGCCATCCGGCTTGTCGTCGATCAGCGTGTTGTGCGCCAGATACAGCGCGTTGTCTGGCCAGCGCTGACCCTCGGCGCCATAGGAGATCAGTTCCGGATTGTCTGTCGTCGCACTCTGCCCGATGACGTTGCCGATCACCCAGGCCACGCCGCCATTCGGGAACTCGAGTTCGTACGATGCGCTGCCACCGGCACCGTCGACGATCAGGTTGTACATGATCGCGCTTTCGCGCGCGCGCGACTTGATCAGGTGCCCACGATAGCCTTGCTGGAAACGGCTGCCGCTGACGCTCAGACGGGCGATGGCTCCGGCGTAGAGGAGGTGGTGCAGCATACCTGCATGCTTCGGCGCTTCGCCAAACTCGCTGTCTTCAACCTCGAGGACCATGTCCCCGAAATTGCTGGTCAGGATGCCCATCTCGTTGTCGAAAAACGCGCAACGAACCACTTTCAGATGGCCTTTTTCAAAGCGTATCCCGGCGCCGTTGCCACTCGGGACGCGCACTCCTCGGAACTCGATGTTCTCGATCGACATCTCGGCGTTGCGTACCACCCATAGTGCCTTGCCTTCCGCACTGTCACCGTCGGCAATCAGCAGCGGACGTTTGCCGGTGCCTCTGATGGTAAGCCGGTTTTGCGTCCAGACCACCGCCTGTTGCCGGTACTCACCTGAGCGGATCTCGATGGTGTCGCCGTCGCGAGCGATGCGCGCCGCTTCCTTGATGCTCGTGACCTGTTCGTGTGGGCCGACGACAATGGTCCGGCTGCTCGCCGCCGCATGCGGAGTTTTCTTTTCGGAAACCGGCTCCTGAGCAGCCGGCTTGCTGGCAGGCAGGCCATCGGTCACCGGCAAGTCACTGCTCTGACTTGTATTAGGGGGTCTGACCACCTCCAGTCGACCCTGCGCATTGCGCCGGATGCTGCCCAGTTCCTCGGGTGCCGGCGGCAGATTGTCCACCGGCATGGCGCGGGTGGTCACCCCGAGCACCACAAGGGCGGTGCACCATCTTGCGAAGCGCATCGCGTCCTGCACTGGCTGGCAGGCCCTTTGGCGGCCTGACATCTTCGGGTCTGCCGGAGGGTTGGGAATCGTCCTCTCGGGAATCAAGACAGCTCGACCTGTGCGCCCAGTTCGACGACCCGATTGGGAGGTATCTTGAAGAAGGCCGTGGCCGTATCGGCGTTGCGAAACATCCAGGTAAACAGGATCTGCCGCCATTTTGCCATTCGCGAACGCCTGGAAATCGGCATGCTGACGACCGTCTCGCGACCCAGAAAGAACGAGGTCTCCATCATCTCGAAATCCAGTCCCTGCGCTGCACAGAGTTCCAGGGCACGCGGCAGGTCAGGGTCGTCCTTGAAACCGTAGCGGACATAGACACGATGAAATCCTGCCGTCAGCCCTTCGACGCGCACACGCTCGTTTTCGGGGACATGCGGTACATCTTCGGTGGTGACATTGAGTAACACCACGCGCTCGTGCAACACCTTGTTATGATAGAGATTATGGAGCAGGGCACGCGGTACGCTCTCGGGATCGGCGGTCATGAAGATACCGGTTCCATCGACGCGCAAAGGTCCTCCGGCCGCAAGACTGGCAATGAAGTCCTTGATCGGTATCGAATCCTGCTTGAGTTTCTCATAAAGCAGTTTTCGTCCGAGCTTCCAGGTGGAAAGCAGCATGAATACCGAGACCCCAAGCGTCAGCGGGAACCAGCCGCCATCGAGAACCTTGATCACGTTGGCCGAAAAGAAGGCGAAGTCGACCACCACAAAAAACACCAGAAACAGCGCCGCGCGCGGCCAGCTCCACCGCCACAGGGCGCGGACGACGGCAAAGGCCAGGATCGTATCGATCATCATCGTCAGCGTCACGGCGATGCCGTAGGCCGAGGCCAGATTCGACGACGACCGAAAACCAAGCACAACGATGATCACCGTGATCAACAGCAACCAGTTGATGTTCGGCACGTAGATCTGGCCCTTTTCGCGTTCCGACGTGAACTTGACCCGGATACGCGGACAATAGCCAAGCTGCATGGCCTGGCTGGTCAGTGAAAAGGCCCCCGAAATCACCGCCTGCGAAGCGATCACCGTGGCTACCGTGGCCAGCACGATCAACGGGATCAGCAGGATTTCGGCCGGAACCATGTTGAAAAACGGATTCTCGATCGCTTTCGGATCGTTGAGGATCAGCGCTCCCTGACCGAGGTAGTTGAGATACAGCAGCGGGAAAACAAACGAGAACCACGCCCACTTGATGGCGCGGCGACCGAAATGGCCCATGTCGGCGTAGAGAGCCTCGCCGCCGGTAATTGCCAGCACCACCGAACCCAATGCCAGAAAGGCGAGACCCTGATGCTCGATGACAAAAACCAGTGCGTACCAGGGATTGATCGCAGCCAGCACCGCAGGATACTGAATCACGTTCCACAGGCCGAGAGAACCCAGGGTGGCGAACCAGAACATCATCACCGGGCCAAACAGCGCGCCGACGGCCGCCGTGCCATGCCGTTGAAACAGGAAAAGCCCGATCAGGATGGCAATCGTGGTCGGCAGGACGTAAGGGGTCAGCAAGGGCGTCGCCACTTCGAGCCCCTCGACCGCCGAGAGCACCGACATTGCCGGTGTGATCACGGCATCGCCGTAGAACAGTGCGGCGCCGAAAATGCCCAGCGCCGACATCAGCCAGAGAATCCGCGGCGACGCATTCGCCGTCCGCAGCGCGAGCGCGGTCAGCGCCATGATCCCGCCCTCCCCCCGGTTGTCGGCACGGGTGATGAACAGGACGTACTTCAGCGAAACCGTGACCGTCAAGGCCCAGAATACCAGCGAGAGGATACCCAGCACATTGGCTTCGGTGACCGCCAGGGGATGATGGCCGCCGAAGACTTCCTTGACGGTGTACAGCGGACTGGTGCCGATGTCGCCAAAAACGACGCCCATGGCCGCCAGTGCGGTAGCTGCCAGACCTGACTTCTCGCCGTGTGGCGCGTTTGTTGCCGTCACCGTCCCTCCCAGAACCTCAGTCGCGGGACATTGCCCGCGGTTGTGCCGTCATCGGCCGGCAAATCACTTAGGCTAGGATCGTCCCGGCAACCCTGGCGTTGCTGCGGCGCAGCACGCAGAGTTCGATTGTAGGACGAATGCGACCTCTCGACAAGGACATCACCGGAGGCGCATGGGGCACGGCCATTCACTGCCCCCTGCCTGCTGGCAAAAAAAGATTGCAAATTGTTTCCATGGTGAGAATAAGACCTCATTCAGGCGCTGCACATGTTTCAGCGGTGCTACAATCCGCACCCCTTTCTGCATCTGATCATCAGGGAGTCGAGAACATGGGCGAAGAAAGCAAAGGCAATGTCTCTGGCGCAGTCCCGATCAAGGGCATTGCCGATGTACACCTCACCGAGGTGCGCTCCCTGCTCTCTCTCCAGAAACTGGTTGAAGATCTCGTCCCGGAGCAGGACGGGCAGAACCAGGGGGAACTCGACCCGGAAATTCAGCAACAGTATCGCAAGGAACTTCGCGAGAAGCTCCGGCGGATGCCGCCGAAGGAAATCGCCTACATTCTGGAATCGCTGGACCCCAATGAGCGTTTGGTGGTCTGGGACGAAGTCAAGGAAGGCGCCGACCCGATCCTGGCGCTCCTCTCCGACGATGTCCTCGAAGAGTTGATCGATGACAGCCATTACCGCAATGAAAAAACCACGAGCACGGCCTTCGAGCTGCGTGATGGCCGCCTGCATCAGATCTCGGTCAGCGGCCCGGAGGATCTGAAGAACGTCCACCCGATCTGGGTGGATCTGGTGGCCCCGACCAAAAAAATCCGCGGCTGGATTGGCGAAATGTTCGACGTCGAGGTTCCGGACCCAGTTACCCTGACCGACCTCGAAGCGAGTGCGCGCTTCTATGTCGAGGACGACGGCGAGGTGCACCTGCACTCCGACTTCCTGCTTGATACCAAGGACGAATCGCGCAACGTTCCGGTTGCCCTGATTCTCCACAACGAAATCTTGTTTACCGTGCGTACCGAGGAACTGCCGGTGTTCCGCCTGCAGCGCGCGCGCGCTCGTACCCGGCCGGGCTACGTCACCGATGGCAAGGACGTTCTCATCGACCTTTACGCTGCAGACGTCGAGTACTCGGCCAACGCGCTGGAGGACGTCTACGGTGAGCTGGAGAAGGCCGGCACACAGGTGCTGCGGTCGCACGTGACCGACGTCGAGGCTTCGCACATCCTCGCGGCAGTTGCCGAAGCAGAAGATCTCAACGGACGGACGCGCCGCAGCGTACTCGATACCCGGCGTGCCTTGTCCTTCCTGTTGCGTGGCAAGTTGCTGTCGGACGCCCAGCAACTCGATGTGCGCGAAATTCTGCGCGACATTGAATCTCTCGACGGACACACCGCTTTCCTGTTCAACAAGATCAACTTCCTGATGGATGCCACGGACAGCGCAATCAACATCAACCAGAACAAGAAAATCGAGCGCCTGACCGTGCTCAGCGTCGTCTTCATGCCGATCAACGTTCTCGCCGGTGCCGGCGGCATGTCCGAGTTTTCAGCCATGGCGCAGGCACTCGACTGGCCGATGCCGCTCGCCTACACGGGTTTCTTTCTCGGCATGGGCGTAGTCGGATCGATCATGTTCTTCGGCCTGCGGCTCTTCGAAAGGCGACAACCCAAGCGTCCGCGTGCGGAGAACCGCAGAACCTCCTGATTAAACCCGGCACACCCGTTGTGAGGGCGGGTTCGGAGCCAGCCAGCCGTAGCGAGACCCGTTGCAGCAGTCGCAGGCACCGTTGCCACCCAACGACGACGGGTCGAGATGAGCGTGCAGGCGTGCGGGCTGCCTTGACAAGGGATGGCCCGGCGGGTAGATTCGCACGCCTGCCCTGCTCACCCCCAGGGTTGGCGCCGATTTGACTTGAGCAGATTGCGGGCGCGTTAAAAATGCCGCTAAAGCGAGGCCCTCATCCAGACCCGTCGAGCTTTGCACCGACGGGTTTTCTGTTTTACAACCACAGACCAGCAAAGAAACCGGGGGAATTCACCCATGCCATCCATGCAAGCTGACCGCACCGACGAACTGAAAGCCCTCCTCGAAAAGCACATTCTGGTTCTCGACGGTGCCATGGGAACGATGATCCAGCGTCAGGGCCTGCAGGAGGCGGATTATCGTGGCAGTCGCTTCGCGACGCATGCGCACGATCTCAAGGGTAACAACGACCTGTTGCTGCTGACTCGACCAGAGGTCATCCGTGCGATCCATGCCGAGTATCTGGCCGCCGGCGCCGACATCATCGAGACCAACACCTTCAACTCGACCAGCGTCTCGCAGGCCGATTACCATCTCGAAGCCCTCGTATATGAGCTGAACGTGGCCGGCGCGCAACTGGCGCGGGCGGTGTGCGATGAATTCACCGCCAGGGACCCGGCCAGGCCCCGCTTTGTCGCCGGCGTCATCGGGCCGACCTCGCGCACCGCTTCGATCTCGCCGGATGTCAATGACCCCGGCTACCGGAACACCAGCTTCGACGAACTGGTCGGCACCTACGCCGAAGCCATCCGCGGACTCTGCGATGGCGGCGCCGACCTCCTGCTGGTCGAGACTGTTTTCGACACGCTGAACGCCAAGGCAGCGCTGTTTGCCATTGAACGACATTTCGATGAGGTCGGTCGCCGCTGGCCGGTGATGATTTCCGGGACGATCACCGACGCCTCGGGACGGACTCTCTCGGGGCAGACCGCCGAAGCGTTCTGGAACTCGCTGAACCATGTCCGTCCGCTGAGCTTCGGGCTCAACTGCGCCCTCGGTGCCGGCGAGTTGCGCCAGTATGTCGAGGAATTGTCGCAACTCTGCAACTGCTTCGTTTCGGCGCACCCCAATGCTGGCCTGCCGAATGCTTTCGGCGGCTACGATGAAACACCGGCACAACTGGCCGCCGAAATCGCCGACTGGGCAAGGAAAGGTTTCGTCAATATCGTCGGTGGCTGCTGCGGCACCACGCCCGAACACATCGCGGCGATCGCCAGCCATGTTGCTGATGTCAAGCCGCGCGCCATCCCGGTGATCGAAAGGAAGCTGCGCCTGTCGGGTCTCGAGCCCTTCAACGTCGGCAAGGAGTCGCTGTTCGTCAATGTCGGCGAGCGGACCAATGTCACCGGCTCGCGTGCCTTTGCGCGCATGATTCTCGAAGGCCGCTTCGACGATGCGCTGGCGGTTGCTCGCCAGCAGGTCGAAAACGGCGCGCAGGTGATCGACATCAACATGGACGAAGCGATGCTCGATTCGCAAGCGGCCATGGATCGCTTCCTCAAGCTGATCGCCGGCGAACCGGACATCGCGCGCGTGCCGATCATGATCGACTCGTCGAAATGGGAGGTCATCGAGGCGGGTCTCCAGTGCATCCAGGGCAAGGGCATCGTCAACTCGATCTCGATGAAGGAGGGCGAGGCCGAATTCCTGCGCCAGGCCAGGCTGGCGCGCCGCTATGGTGCGGCGGTGGTGGTCATGGCTTTCGACGAAAGCGGGCAGGCCGACACCTATACGCGCAAGACCGAAATCTGCGCGCGCGCCTATCGACTGCTCACCGAACACGCGGCTTTTCCACCCGAGGACATCATCTTCGACCCGAACATCTTCGCTATCGCCACCGGCATCGAAGAGCACAACCACTACGCCGTCGACTTCATCAAAGCCTGTGCATGGATTCGCGCGCACCTGCCGGGTGCGCAGATTTCCGGAGGAGTATCCAATGTCTCCTTCTCGTTCCGCGGCAACGATCCGGTTCGCGAAGCGATCCACACCGTCTTTCTCTACCACGCGATCCAGGCCGGACTGTCGATGGGCATCGTCAACGCCGGCATGCTCGGGGTCTATGACGAACTGGACCCGGCGCTGCGCGAAAAGGTCGAGGATGTAGTCCTGAACCGCCGCCCCGATGCCGGCGAGGCGCTGGTCGAATTTGCCCAGACGGTGCGCGAAGGCAAAACCAGGGACAGCGGCCCCGACCTCGCCTGGCGCGAACTGCCGGTCGATGAGCGTCTCTCGCATGCCCTGGTCAAGGGAATCACCGATTTCGTCGTCGCCGATACCGAGGAATGCCGTGCAGCGCTGGAAGCCGAAGGCAAGCCACCACTGTCGGTCATCGAAGGCCCCTTGATGACCGGCATGAACGTCGTCGGCGACCTCTTTGGCGCCGGCAAGATGTTCCTGCCACAGGTGGTCAAGTCGGCACGCGTGATGAAACAGGCGGTCGCGCACCTGATTCCCTTCATCGAAGCCGAGAAACTGCGCACCGGCGTCCGCAGCAAGGGACGGATCGTCATCGCTACGGTCAAGGGCGACGTGCACGACATCGGCAAGAACATCGTCGCTGTGGTGCTGGGCTGCAACGGCTACGAGGTCATCGACCTCGGCGTCATGGTTTCCTGCGACAAGATCCTGCATGCTGCCAGGGAACATGCTGCACAGGCCGTCGGCCTGTCCGGCCTGATCACCCCGTCGCTCGAGGAAATGAGCCATGTCGCGGCTGAAATGGAACGTCTCGGTTTCGCCGACGCGGTCGATGGTAGCCCACCGGTACCGCTCCTGATCGGCGGGGCAACGACCAGCCGTGCGCACACGGCGATCAAGATTGCGCCGAACTATTCCGGACCGGTGGTCTATGTCCCCGATGCCTCACGCGCGGTCGGCGTCGTCACCCGCCTCCTGTCGACCGACCATGCCGCAGCTTTTCGGGATGAGATCGTTGCCGACTACACCAAGGTGCGCGCGCAGCACGCCAACAAGAAGGGCATTCAGCTGGTAACGCTGCCAACGGCGCGCAGCAATCGCTTCGTGTGGAACAACGATCCTGGCTATCGACCGACGGCGCCGAAAAAGCCGGGGCTGCACGTGCTGCGCAATGTCGACCTCGCGACCCTCGCCGATTTCATCGACTGGGGACCTTTCTTCCAGACCTGGGATCTCGCCGGCAGCTACCCGAAGATCCTGGAAGATGAGCTGGTTGGTCCGACCGCCCGGACCGTGTTCAGCGACGCGCAGGCCATGCTGGAAAGGGTCGTCAGCGAGAAGTGGTTAAGTGCCAACGCCGTCTTCGGCCTCTTCCCGGCCAACGCCGTCGGTGACGACATCGAAATCTATGCCGACGAATCACGCAGCGAGAAATTGCTGAGCTGGCACAACCTGCGCCAGCAACATGAGCGCCCGGCGGGCAAGCCGCACTACTGCCTGAGCGACTATGTGGCCGAACGCGGCACGCCGGACTGGATCGGCGCCTTTGCCGTCGGCGCGGGTTTCGGCATCGAGGAAAAGCTCGCCGAATTCGCCGCCGCCCATGACGATTACCGTTCGATCCTGCTGAAGGCGATCGCCGACCGCTTGGCCGAAGCCTGTGCCGAATGGTTGCACGCAGAAGTACGGCGCGACTACTGGGGCTACGCCAGCGACGAAATGCTCGACTGCCAGGCGCTGATCCGTGAGCACTATCGCGGCATCCGGCCGGCGCCCGGCTATCCGGCCTGCCCCGATCATACCGCCAAAGGCCCGCTCTTCGAATTGCTCGATGCGCCGCGCAATGCCGGCATGGGTTTGACCGAATCCTTCGCCATGACGCCCGCGGCAGCGGTTTCCGGTTTCTATCTGGCACACCCGCAGGCGCATTATTTTGCAGTCAGCAAGATCGCCCGTGACCAGCTCGAAGACTGGGCGCAGCGTACCGGTTTCAGCGTCAGCGAGGCACAGCGCTGGCTGGCGCCGCTGCTCTGAGGTGCTCGCCTGATGAGTGACCGGCCACAGCCGGATTTCGTGACGGGTAATGTCGAACTGGCGACGCGGACAACACTGGCCTTGCCCGGCCGAGCCGCGCTTTATGCCGAGATCACCGCTGCCGCTCAACTGGCGCAACTCGCCGGTAGCGGCGGGCCACGCCGCTTCGTTCTCGGAGGGGGCAGCAACCTGGTGCTCTCTGGCGACTTTGACGGTTTGCTGCTGCACATGGCGATCGCTGGCCGGCAGTTGGTCGCCGAGGATGACGATGCCTGGTATGTGCGTGCGGGTGCCGGCGAGAACTGGCATCAACTGGTCGGCTGGACACTCGCGCAAGGCTGGCCGGGCCTCGAAAATCTGGCACTGATTCCCGGCACGGTCGGCGCAGCACCGATCCAGAACATCGGCGCCTACGGGCTGGAAATCGCCGATCGCCTCCTGTCGCTCGAAGCCTGCGACATGCAAAGCGGCAAGATGCTGCATTTCGATCGCGCAGCCTGCCGTTTTGCCTACCGCGACAGCGTCTTCAAACAACAGAGCTGGCACCTCGACGGTTCTCGGGTAATCACGCACGTGACTCTCCGCCTGCCGAAAGCCTGGCAGCCCCTGACCAGTTATCCCGACCTGGCGGCCGAGTTTGATCAACAACAGATCACCCACCCGAATGCCCGGCAAATCGCGGCGGCAGTGATCCAGGTCCGCCGCCGCAAACTGCCCGATCCGGCAGTATTGCCCAACGCCGGCAGCTTCTTCCACAACCCGCTGGTGGACACGGAAACCGGTGAGCGACTGGCCAGACGGTTTCCGGGTCTGCCGCGTTACCCGCAGGGCGATGGCCGCGTCAAGCTCGCCGCCGGCTGGTTGATCGAGCAGTGCGGCTGGAAAGGCCGCAACCTCGGCCGAGTGGGAATGTACGAAAAGCAGGCGCTGGTGCTGGTCAATCGCGGCGGCGCTTCGGGAACCGAGGTGATCGCTCTGGCTACAGCCGTGCAGACCGATGTGCGCGCGCGTTTTGGCATCGAACTGACGCCCGAGCCGGTTTTTCTCTGAACGGTCGGCAAACCGGATGCGCGCCGCCAGGATCCGTCAGAACCTTTCGCCGGGGCGCAGGAAGCGCCATTGACCGAGCGGCAGGTCGCCGAGTCTGACGGCCCCGACGCGCACGCGCTTTAGGCCGGTCACGCGCAACCCGACCAGCTCGCACATCCGCCGGATCTGTCGTTTGCGCCCCTCATGGAGGACGAAGCGAAGCTGATCGCCGTTGAGCCATGCGACCTGGGCCGGCTTCAGCTTGCGCTCATCCAGGCTGAGCCCGTGCTGCAGCAGGGCCAGGCCCCTGGCGTCGAGATGCCCTTCGACACGTACCAGATACTCCTTGTCGATCATCGAGTTCTCGCCAATCAACTGGCGCGCCACTCGCCCGTCCTGGGTCAGGACGAGCAGGCCTGTCGAATCAATGTCGAGCCGGCCTGCGGGTGCCAGTCCCTTCAGGCAGGACGGATGGAAAGCCGGCGTGTCCGGCGTGCGATACTGTGTCTCTGGTCGAATCAGGGTCACTGCCGGCTTGCAGCCAGGTTCCGGCTGTCCCGAGACATAGCCTACCGGCTTGTGCAGCAGAATCGTCAATCTGCTTTGCTGATTCGCCTGCGCCTGCCGGTCGAGGGTAATGACGGCATCCGGATGCGCGCGCGTTCCGAGTTCGCTGACCCGCCGACCATCCACGAAAACCCAGCCTCGCGCGATGTATTCATCCGCATCGCGGCGCGAGCAAAGACCGCGTTCTGCCATCAGCTTGGCAATGCGTACGCCATCAGGCGGCACCCTGCCCGCCACTTCCGGGACGGACGAGGCGGGCGATATGCTGGTGCGGGGCAACAACCCGGTCTCTGTCTTGTGCGCTGGCCCGCCGGCCACACGGGCCGCGGGCGGCTTGTACCGGGTCATGCCTGGCAATGACCGGCCGATACCCGCCTCGGCCGGCCGTGTCCCGGAGAGCGGGCCTGGCTTCTTGCGTGGCCGGTCGGCCATCCTCAGGCGATGTCGAGCAGCTCGATCTCGAATACCAGCTTCGCGTTTGGCGGTATCAATTTTCCGGCGCCACGGGCACCGTAAGCGAGATCGGCGGGAATGGTGAGCTTACGGATGCCGCCGACGCTCATCCCCGGCACGCCTTCTTCCCAGCCGGCAATGACGTGTTTCCCGTCGAGCGGAAAACGGAAGGGTTCGTTGCGATCGACGCTCGAATCGAATTTCTTGCCATCGGCCAGCCAGCCCGTGTAATGCACGATGACGTGCTGACCGGCGCTGGCGGTGGGACCGCTGCCAACAATGATCTCTTCGATCTGTAAGCCACTGGGTGTGGTGACAATAGGCATGTGATGTGAACTCCTGATCAAAAAAACCACAAGTTTAGCCCAGCATGGCATCTTGCGGCCAGTTGCATGCAGACAATTACCGCACGGACTGCATGCGGACTGCCGGCGCCCGACTCCTGCCGCGAATGTTGCCGCCTTGCCCTGGGCGGCATGCACTTGCACCCTGGCTTTCGGTTACACTCGGCAGCACCCTTTGCCGGAAATACGCCCCATGCACAGCCAGACCCGCAACGCCACCTGCCGACAGCGAGGGAGGCGCGAATCGATCAAGCCATGCCGGCAGAGCATCCGGCGACCCCCGAAGACTCCATGAGCAAAACGCCTGTCGATCGGTTGCGCCGCTTCGGCGGGATTGCCCGCCTCTATGGCGAGGATGCCTTGCAGCGCTTCGAAAACGCCCATGTTGCGGTGGTCGGCATCGGTGGCGTCGGTTCATGGGCGGTCGAAGGATTGGCACGTTCGGCGGTCGGCAGGATCACCCTGATCGATCTCGACATGATCGCCGAGTCCAACGTCAACCGTCAGGTACACGCGCTCGATGGTGAATTCGGCAAGGCCAAGGTCAGTGCCATGGCGCAACGGATCCATGCCATCAACCCGGATTGCGTGGTCAGCGAAATCGAGGATTTCGTGACGCCGGAAAACGTTGAAGCGCTGCTTGGCGGAGACTTCGATTACCTCATCGACGCCATTGATCAGGTGCGCACCAAGGCGGCGATGATCGCCTGGGCAAAACGTTGTAGAGTGCCGCTGATCACGGCTGGTGGCGCCGGTGGCCAGATCGATCCAAAGTGCATCCGGATGGCCGATCTTGCTTTCACCATCCAGGATCCGTTGCTCGCCAAAGTGCGCTCGCTACTGCGCAAAGACTACGGCTTCCCTCGCGAGGCGAAGAAGAAATTCGGGGTCCCGGCGGTATTTTCCAGCGAACCCCTCCGCTACCCTGAGCGCGGCAATTCCTGCGAGCAGCCACGGACGCTGATTGGCCTGAGCTGTGCCGGCTTCGGTTCGTCGGTTTGCGTGACGGCGCCTTTCGGTCTGCTGGCCGCCGGCGAAGTACTCAAGCACCTGGCCGGCAACCCATCGCCGCTGGCGGGTGGGCCAAACTGAAAAGTATCTTCCGTGCACCACCGCGCTGCCGGTACCTGCAGATCAGCCGATCATGACCCGGTTCTTCCCCGCCTGTTTGGCCGCATACATGGCCTCGTCCGCGCGCTTGGTGACCGATCCCTGTGTATCGCCGGGCTGCAGATGGGTCACGCCGGCGCTGAAGGTGATCAGTCGTCGGTCGTTGTTGTGCAGGAAAATGCGTCGGGTCAATTCCCGCTGCAGACGGACAATGGCCGTCTGCGCATCCTCGACCGAGGTGTCCGGCAGGATGATGATGAACTCTTCGCCGCCAAATCGGGCGACCGTGTCTTGCGGCCGCATCGTCTCCCGAATCACGGTCGCCAGGTGTATCAGGGCGGCATCGCCGGCATCGTGACCGAGCGTGTCGTTGAGTTTCTTGAAATTGTCAATGTCGAGCAGGGCCACGCAGAGGATCGCCTGGCGACGCTGCGCACGTGCGACCTCCTTATCGAACGCCTCATCAAGCCCGCGACGGTTGAGGGTCCCGGTCAGCTGGTCATGACGAACCAGCATGCTCGCTCGGTCGAGTTCCAGTTCCAGTTCGCCGATTCTCGTTTCGGCTTCGCTGACGCGCTGTTTCGCGGTGCGCAGGTCGTCACGCGAGCGTTGAGCGTTGAGCTGAATGATGCGTGTCTCATGAATCACATCGGCGAGGACATCTTCGAGCTGCGAGATGTCCTCGGCCATGCTGATCCGGTGCGCACAGAGCTCGAGCTTGTCGTGATAGTCGGAGGTCGAGTCGGCGAATTCTGCCAGATGATCGACAAAGCCGGCCAGCATCTGCTTGAGGCTTTCCTTGGCTTCGTTGAGGCTGCGTTTGAGCTGGCTCTGCTTGAAGATGACTTCCTTGAGCCGACTCTCGGCATCACCAATGGCACGGATGCTCAAAGGATTGGAAACGATGTCGCGAACGATTTCAATCTGTCCCGCCAGCCACCGGTCTTCGGTAACCAGCTCGCCCACGTTCTTGATCAGCAATTGCAGTAGGTTGAGCAAACCCGCGCGCAGTTCGGTACGATCCTCTGCAAGAATCTCCAGACGGAATGCAAAGCGCTTGACTCCAGCCAGCAGGCCTTGCAGCGCGGCAGACGAAGTGGCGCTGCGGGTCTTGTGCACCAGCATGCGAGCATCGGCGGCAAGCTCCGGTTCATCCGCAAGTTGTGTCTCGATGATCACTTCGAGGGTGTACGCGAAGATGTCGCGAAGTTCACCCGACAACTCGTTCGTACGCGGCGAACTGTCTGCGCCGGCCTCAGCGGCGAGCGGCAAGCTGGTCTCGGTCTCTGTATTTGTGCCAGACTCGACCAGAGGGATTTCCCCATCGGCCGGTCCACTGCCCGACCACGACCTGACCAGGCCCTGCAGTCGTCCGAACAGCAGCTCACTATTGCCCGCAGCGGCTGCCAGCACTCGCTCGAGTGCTTCACGCTTGCGCGCCACGGTCAGTCCGGCGTGCTTGTTTTCCCACTGGCGCAGGAAGTCGCGGAACAACTCGCTCCAGGGCAGCTCGTGCTCATTGGCGAGCTGCTTGACCAGGTCGGCCACCCCGTCGCGAAATTCATCCCAGTTCTTGCCCTTGAATGCCTGTTCGAATCGCTTCACCAGCTTTTGCTGAACGGCAGTCTCTCTGGGCAGAGCGGTCTGTAGCGCCTGCAGCTCGCGTTTGGGGAAAGCTTCTGCGAGATTGCCGGAGGTGCCCGCAATCTCGTTATAGATGTCCCGATAGTTCTCGGGAGAGGGAGAAATGCGCCGGGCAGCCAGCAGACGAAGGGTCTCGCGAGCAATTTCCGAGGGATTCGAAAGGGATGGCATGGGGTTCTACCGGGAAAACAGTCAGGTCATTCTAACAGTGGGATCTCGATGCCAGGCTGCTTGCGCCTGGCAAGGAATCCGGAGATGATACAGCAAGCATCAAGGTCGGCTATAATTCGCTCCAGAGATGCCTATTGCCCCCGTAGCATGAAGGTCGTGCAGTTGATTTGTAATCATCAGGTGTTGGTTCGATTCCGACCGGGGGCACCAGGAAACAAGCGCTTGGGCCAATCCGACGAGATTGGCCCAAGTGCGTTCTGGGGCCGGACTTGAACGAATCGTGAACGCGCATGGAACAGAATGGGGATCTGGCGGCCCTGTCGGTCTGACGGCGGCACTGGCGACGGCCATCGAAGAAGCGGCACGTCCCGGCTGGCAGGCACGGCTGGCGCTCGGTTTCGAGCGTCGTGCAGAGGCCACGCTGCTGGTAAGGCGCGAGCATTGCGGGCCGTTGCGCGTACAGAAAGCGCTCTATCCGGAGGGTCCGGCGGTCTGTCATGCGATTGTCCTGCATCCGCCCGGGGGCATCGCCGGCGGCGACCGACTGGACATCTCGCTGGCCGCGGGAGCCGGTGCGCATGCATTGTTGACCACCCCAGGCGCCGGCAAGTGGTATCGTTCGGGAGGGCGTCCTGCGCAGCATGTGTTGAACATTAGCATTGGGCGCGCGGCCGTCATCGAGTGGCTGCCACAGGAAACGATCGTCTTCGACGGTGCCGACGCACGGATGCATACGCACGTCCAACTGGCCGCCGGTGGCATGTTCTGCGGCTGGGAGATACTCTGCCTGGGTCGCACGGCTGCCGGCGAATGCTTCAGCTACGGGCAGCTCGACCTGGCGACACGGATCGAAAGCGAAGGACGGCCGCTCTGGGTCGAGCGCGGTCGACTGTCGGGTAGCTCGGCCTGGCTCGACGCGGCTGCCGGTCTGGCCGGCAGACCGGTCAGCGCAACCCTGCTGCTTGCGGGAACGGTGGTGCAGCGAGAATGGCTCGACGCCTGTCTGGCGGTTCCGACCACCGCAAGCCTGTTGACCGGGATCACGGCACTGCCCGAGGTGCTGGTGGCGCGTTGCCTGGCGCCCTGTACCGAAGCGGCACGCGCTTGGTTGAGCGAAGTGTGGAAACGGTTGCGCCCGGCGGCGCTCGGCAAAGCAGCCATCGTGCCACGCATCTGGAGCACTTGAATCGCTTTGAGGAAGACGCATGGAACTGACCCCGAGAGAAAAGGACAAGCTGTTGATTTTCACCGCCGCTTTGCTCGCCGAACGACGCCGGGCGCGTGGCCTGAAGCTTAACTACCCGGAAGCGGTGGCCCTGATCAGCGCCGCGATCGTCGAAGGCGCCCGCGACGGCCGCACGGTCGCCGAGCTGATGAGCTACGGCACAACGCTGTTGCGTCGTGCCGACGTGATGGAAGGCGTGCCGGAAATGATCCACGATATCCAGGTCGAAGCAAGCTTCCCGGACGGCACCAAGCTGGTGACCGTACATCACCCGATCATTTGAGGAACTGAACGATGATTCCCGGAGAAATGCGGATCGAAGAAGGCGACATCGAACTCAACGCCGGTCGTGCAACGACCCGCCTGAGCGTCGCCAATACCGGCGACCGGCCGATCCAGGTCGGTTCGCATTACCACTTTGCCGAAACCAATGCCGCGCTGGTTTTCGACCGCGTCGCGGCGCGCGGTTGCCGACTCGACATTGCCGCCGGTACCGCGGTACGCTTCGAACCCGGTCAGACGCGCAGCGTACAACTGGTGGCGCTGGCCGGCGAGCGCCAAGTCCATGGCTTCAATGGCCGGGTAATGGGAAAATTGCCATGAGGATTCGGTCATGAGCGTCAAAATCTCGCGGCAGGCTTATGCCGAAATGTTCGGCCCAACCGTCGGCGATCGTGTACGTCTCGCCGACACGGAACTGTGGATCGCCGTCGAAGACGATTTCACCATCTACGGTGAGGAAGTCAAGTTCGGCGGTGGCAAGGTGATCCGTGACGGCATGGGGCAGGGTCAGAAGCCCGCCGCCGAAGTCGCCGACACGGTAATCACCAACGCGCTGATCGTCGACCACTGGGGAATCGTCAAGGCCGACATCGCCATCAAGGGCGGCCGCATCGCCGGCATCGGCAAGGCCGGCAATCCGGATATCCAGCCGGGCGTGACCATCCCTATCGGCGGCGGTACCGAGATCATTGCCGGCGAGGGAATGATCGTCACCGCCGGCGGCATCGACAGCCACATCCATTTCATCTGCCCGCAACAGATCGATGAAGCCCTGATGTCGGGGGTGACGACCATGCTTGGCGGCGGCACCGGGCCGGCCACCGGCACCTACGCCACGACCTGCACGCCGGGACCCTGGCACGTCCAACGCATGCTCGAAGCGGCCGACGCTTTCCCGATGAACCTCGGTTTCTTCGGCAAGGGCAATGTCTCGCTGCCGGAACCATTGCGCGAGCAGGTACGCGCCGGCGCCATCGGCCTCAAGCTGCACGAGGACTGGGGCACCACCCCGGCGGCGATCGACAACTGCCTGGCGGTGGCCGACGAGATGGACGTGCAGGTGGCCATCCACACTGACACGCTCAACGAATCCGGCTTCGTCGAAACGACGCTCGCCGCCTTCAAGGGGCGCACCATTCACACCTTCCATACCGAGGGCGCCGGCGGTGGGCATGCGCCCGACATCCTGCGTGCCGTCGGCGAGACCAACGTCCTGCCTTCCTCGACCAACCCGACGCGCCCGTACACCGTCAATACCGTCGATGAGCATCTCGACATGCTGATGGTGTGTCACCACCTCGACCCGGCGATCGCCGAAGACGTCGCTTTCGCCGAAAGCCGCATCCGCCGCGAGACGATCGCCGCCGAAGACATCCTGCACGACCTTGGTGCGCTGTCGATGATGTCGTCGGATTCGCAGGCGATGGGACGCGTCGGCGAAGTGATCATCCGTACCTGGCAGACAGCGCACAAGATGAAAGTCCAGCGCGGTCAGCTGCCGCCGCCGAACGGTCAGGTCGAATCCACGCACGACAACTTCCGTGTCAAGCGCTACCTCGCCAAGTACACCATCAATCCGGCAATCACGCACGGCATCAGCGATCTCGTCGGTTCGATCGAGGTCGGCAAGCTTGCCGACCTGGTGCTCTGGAAACCGGCTTTCTTCGGCGTCAAGCCATCCTTGATTCTCAAGGGCGGAATGATCGCTGCGGCTGCGATGGGTGACGCCAACGCATCGATCCCGACGCCACAGCCGGTGCACTATCGGCCGATGTTCGGAGCTTTCGGCGGTGCGCGCAAGACCTCGGTGACCTTCGTGTCGCAGGCGGCGCTTGACCATCCGGAACTCGCGGCGCTGCGACTCGCCAAGCCGCTCTTTGCCGTCCGCCGGACGCGCACGCTCGGCAAGTCCGACATGATCCATAACACCTCGACACCGAAGATCGAAGTCGATCCTGAAACCTATGCCGTGCGCGCCGACGGTGAACTGCTGGTCTGCGAGCCGGCCAGCGTGCTGCCGATGGCGCAGCGCTATTTCCTGTTCTGAACATGCTATTCACCGAATCCTTCGCTGACCGCGAGACACCTGCCAGTGACCGTCTGGTGTTGCCTTATGATGCCCGCCGCAAGAGCCGGCAGCGCGTCACCCTGGCCAGCGGCGAGGAGCTTGGCTATGTCTTTCCGTCCGGCACCGTGCTGCGCCACGGCGACCGATTGCTCACCGGCAATGGCCGCGTGGTTGCTGTCGAGGCCGCACCGGAAGCACTGCTCGAAGTCCGTGCCGGTGACCCCCTGCAGTTGATCCGCGCCGCCTACCATCTCGGCAACCGGCATGTCCCGGTACAGCTTGGCAAGTGCGGCCTGCTTATTCAGGCGGATCACGTTCTCGCCGAAATGTTGCTGGGGCTCGGTTGTGCGGTCAGCGAGGTTGAGGCGCCATTCGATCCGGAAGGGGGGGCGTATGGCTCGCATGCTCACGGCGAAGCGCACGCGGGGGGTCACGACAGTCACGATCACGGTCCGGCGCGTCCCGGCATGACGAGCGATCCGCACCCTCCCGACCACGGCCCGCATCGCTCGCCGGCAATAATTCACGAATTCAAGTGAGCCAATGAGCCTTGCGCTGTCGCGGCTACTGCAGCTCGCCAGCCCGGCACTGCCGGTGGGTGCCTACACCTATTCGCAAGGCCTCGAATGGGCAGTCGAAGCCGGCCTGGTGAAGGATCAGGCGGCTGCCCTGGAATGGATCGCGAGGCTGCTCGAGAACGGCGTCAGCCGCTTTGAAGCGCCGCTGACCGCCTGTCTGCAACGCGCCTGGATCGCCGCCGACGATTATGAAGTCAAACGCCTCAACGCCGACTTCCTGGCCAGCCGCGAGTCGTCCGAGTTGCGTGCCGAGACCGTCCAGATGGGCTATTCGCTGCGTCGCCTGCTGCACGAGCTGGACGATTTCCCACTGCCACCGGCCTTCGACTCGCTCCCCGAAGTCTCTTTTCCGGTCGGCTGGGCGCTGGCGGCTGCCTCCTGGGAAATCGCCATCGCTGATTCGCTGACCGCTTATCTATGGTCCTGGTGCGAAAACCAGACGATGGCCGCGCTCAAGACCGTGCCACTCGGCCAGGCCGCCGGGCAGCGCATCCTCCTGGCGCTGGGAAGACGCCTGCCGGCGGTGGCGCAGCAGGCGCTTGAACTGCCCGAAGAACGCTGGAGCAACTTCGCTCCCGGCCTGGCTCTGGCGTCAAGCCGCCACGAAACACAGTATTCGAGACTTTTCCGATCCTGAAAGAAAGTGAATTCACATGCACCGACGTCCCGCCCTGCGCATCGGCATCGGAGGCCCGGTCGGCTCCGGCAAGACCGCACTCACCCTGGCCCTGTGCCTGGCGCTGCGCGACCGATACCTCCTCGGCGTGGTGACCAACGACATCTACACCGCCGAAGATGCGAAGTTCCTGGTACAACATGCGGCGCTGCCGCGGGAACGCATCCTCGGTGTCGAAACTGGCGGTTGCCCGCATACCGCGATTCGCGAGGATGCATCGATCAACCTCGAAGCCGTCGCCCGCCTGACGACGGCTTTCCCGGACATCGAGATCGTGTTCGTGGAATCGGGGGGTGACAACCTCGCGGCGACCTTCAGCCCGGAGCTTTCCGATCTGACGATCTACGTCATCGACGTCGCTGCCGGCGACAAAATCCCGCGCAAGGGAGGGCCAGGGATTACCAGGTCCGACCTCCTGGTGATCAACAAGACCGATCTCGCACCACTGGTCGGTGCCTCGCTGGAGGTCATGGATCGCGACAGCCGACGCATGCGCGGCGAGCGACCATTCGTCTTCAGCAATATGAAGACCGGCGAGGGCCTGTCCGAGATCATCGCCTTCATCGAGAAGCATGGGATGCTGCGTTGAACCGCAGGGGCATGGGACAAATCGGACAATCCAGGAGCCAAGCGGGCTAACAGCCATGACTTTTCGAGACACCCCTGATCACGGAAGTCATGACCGTTGCCTTCGCCCCCAGTCCCTCCTCTACCCGACAAATGGAGAAAGAGATTCGTGAGTCGCTGACGCGACTTTCAAATTAAGCGCTGTCGCTGATGCGCGGGCCGCTGGACAGGGTGTTTTGCCCGTCCGGGCCATAGAGGCCGAAGGCGCGGTGGGTTCCCAGGAGTGCCTCGAGTGCCCGTGCGTTGTATTGCATGCGCAGTTGGATCAATTCGCCATTCATGCGATTCAGTTCGCGCGCCTGACTGGCGATCGACAGCAGCAAGGTCCAGGCAGCATGGGCGCGGTCCGCCTTCGGGTGCGCCGCAAACCAGGCGGACAAGCCGGCGCGATCCGCGGTCAGGCCCTCTGCCACGAGCGCCTGGTGACGCTGCTCGGCGAGGGCAGCCAGCTTGACGGCCAGCCCGTTTTTCTGATCCACCAACTCCTGCAGATGCTCGACCTCACCTTTGGTGAGCATCTCCTGCTCAAGTTCGAGCAGGGTGACAAAGCTCCTTGCCGCGGCGACTTCGGCCTCAACCGTTGGCAGTAAATCCGCCATCGTCGCCATCAAGGCTCCGGAAATCAAACCTGCCTAGTAGAAGCCACGAGTTCGCTGGCAGAGGCGATCAACCGGTCGGCAATCGCCTCGGAATTGATCGTGAAGCGCCCTTCGGCGATTGCCTGCTTGATTTCAGAAACCCGCGCCGTGTCGAAGGTCGCAGCTTCACCTGGAGACTGTAGCTGCCCGGCAAGTTCACTGAGGTGGACTTCCGTAGCCGCGCTGGTTGCCGGCTGGCTGACGCTGGTGCGATGACGCATCTCGGTAACAGCGCTGGCTGAGGTCGAGATTGTGCTGTCGATTTTCATGGCCGTGCCCTTAAAACGGTTGTACCCAACCAGTATATCGGCGGATAACGGCTAAACTTTAACATTTATTTTCGCAATATGGAGGGGGCTTGGCACACCAGGCCGGCAAGATCAGCGACTAATACGACACCTCGACCACACCAGGACTTCGGGCCACACCACTGACGACCTGTCCGGAAGCTGTCCGCACTTGCGCAATCTGGCCTTCAGTGGCGTTGTTCAGTGCCTTTCCCTCATTACTCACCGTGAACCCTACGCCTGACGACAGCAGCTTGACGCTTTGCCCTTGCTGCACAAGCCAGGGTGCGGTCAACAGATCGCTACGGAGCGGCTGGCCCACAGCGATGCCATTCCTGACGGTTTTGCCAATGGCCTGGGCAGGGTCGGTCACAACATTGGCTGGCAGCGCGCCGAGATCGCCGCTCTGCGTGCGCAGGTCGGCACTGGCCACGACCTGGCCGGGCGTTAGCTGGCGTGCCGTCACCAGATAGTTACCCGTGATTCTGATCTGTACGGGCACATACACGGTCCACACTTTCGGGGCGAGGCAGCGTATGCCGACCATCGTTTTTCCCCAGAACCGACTTCCCGGCGGCAGAAATGGCTCGAAGGCGCTGCATGAGGTGTTTTGGGCATGCTGGTCAAGTTGACCGACGGCATAGCTGACTTTGCCTGGTAATCCTTGTGTTTGGATACGCAGAAACTCATCGAGAGCGGCCGGCAAGGACGCTTGGCCGAGCACGCTGTTGCTCATGAAGGCAAGCAGCATCGCGAACCGCCCAGGCCATCGGCCGAGGTGCGGGAAAACGGGAGAAAGACGCATCTCGCCATTCTGCCTGAATCTGCCTCACTGGCGAAGGCTAAGAGGTGATGAGAACGGCCGCGCCGCGAATTTCGCCTGCCCGCAATTGCTGCAGGGCAGCATTGGCCGATTCCAGGGGAAATCGTGTCACTTCGGTGCGGACACCGGCCTTGGGCGCAATGGCAAAGAACTCCTCGCCGTCGCGGCGGGTCAGATTGGCGATCGAGCGCACGCATCGCTCTCCCCAGAGAATGGCGTAAGGGAACTCGGGAATGTTGCTCATGTGAATGCCTGCGCAAACCACCGTTCCGCCCTTGACGATGTGACGAAGCGCCTGTGGAACCAGGTCACCGACCGGCGCAAAGAGAATCGCGGCGTCCATTTCCTGCGGCGGCGCGCTGTCGGCATCACCGGCCCAGGTAGCCCCCAACTGACGAGCGAATTGCTGGCCATCCACATCACCCGGCTTGGTGAAGGCAAATATTTCGCGGCCTTGCCAGCGGGCCACCTGCGCAATGATGTGCGCGGCCGCGCCGAAACCGTAGATGCCCAGACGACGCGCATCACCGGCGGCGACCAGCGAGCGATAGCCGATCAGTCCCGCACAGAGCAGCGGCGCCGCTTCAGCATCCGGGTACCCGTTCGGCAGTGCAAAGCAGTAGCGCTGATCAGCCAACGCGAACTCGGCGTAACCGCCGTTCAGCGTGTAGCCGGTGAACTCTGCCGCGTCGCAAAGGTTCTCGGAACCGCTCGCGCAGTAACGGCAATGACCACAGGTATGCCCCAGCCAGGGTACGCCAAGACGTTGGCCAAGCATGAAACGTTCCACCCTGGCGCCTTTCTCGACCACGACCCCGACGATTTCATGGCCCAGGACGAGCGGTAAGCTGGGGTGCTGAAGGTCGCCATCCATGACATGCAGATCCGTGCGGCAGACTCCGCAGGCCCGTACTTCGAGCAGGACCTGATCAGCCTCGGGTTTCGGCCGAGGCACCTCGGCCAGCCGCAACGGCTGGCCCTGAGCATCCAGAATCATGGCCTTCATGCGCATCCCCAGCAGTAACCCTCCCCCGGCAGAACCGGGGGGCTTTCATCGTGTGAGCCGATCAAAGCGTCCAAACAGGGTCGCTACGCGACCCTGACCCTCTTGCGCCACATCAAAAGTCGTAAAATCAACATCATAGACTCAGAGTCTGTGAATTTTTTTCACTGCCACACCACGTTCGGCACGACCAAACCGCTGACGCCCGCCCGGGCCTGATTATACGTAATCCATGTTCCGGCTGGCCGTTTTGCCTGGATCTACCCTTTTCCGCGCCTTTCTCTCGACTTCCCTAACATTTTCGGTACTGTGGATACTGTGGACCTTCCCGCCCCTATGCTGAACAGATATTTCGGCACCTTCCCACCGACTCTCAAGGACAGCCAGTACGGCAAGGAACGCCAGACGGATTGTAACAAGAAGCTGTCCCGGACCGAACAGATCAGATAGCCCAGGGTGTCGTTCGTGCCGACGTTGGCAAGGGTACCGGAGCAGTGTCGCGATCATCGGCAAATGTTTACACCATTTTTACTTCGCATTCAGGACACTGACGGCATTGCGTTCCGAGTCCGCTTGCCGCCGGCCATGAAAACCGAATTCCCCTCCCCCTGGCTCCGTGCCCCTTATCTGGTGGCCGCTGCGCTTTGTACACTGACCACGCTCGGCACGCTTCCTTTGCGCGGGCTGCTCGACCTCGCCAACATCGTGATGATCTTTCTGCTGACGGTGTTCGTCGCCGCGGTTTGGCTCGGGCGTGGTCCATCGATCATGGCGGCTTTCCTGGGTGTGGCCCTCTTCGACTTCTTCTTCGTACCGCCACACCTTTCCTTTGCCGTCGCTGACGGGCAGTATCTGGTAACTTTCGCGGTCATGCTTGCCGTCGGACTGATCTCTTCGCATCTGGCGGCATTGCTTTCGGAGCGGACGGCCGAGGCCCAGTCACGGGAACAGGAGACGCGCGTCCTTTACCAGCTCGCACGCGATCTGGGTGGCGCCCTAGCAGCCGATCAGGTCGCCGACATGACGCAGCACTTCCTGGGCGCCGTTGAACTGGATGTGACGGTTCTGGTCGCCGATGCGTCGGGCCAGGGCATTTCGTTCCACGAATACGGCAGCCACCACCTGAATAATCTGGAGAAGGGCTTCGCCCGTTCGGCCTACGATCGCGGCGTCATCGTCGAGACCGACCCCCTTGCCGGCATGGGCGTAGCGATCGTCTTTCTCCCTCTCGTGGCACTGACCCGCGTTCTCGGCGTGCTGGCCCTGGTACCACGGTCGGATGACGTCGACCGGGTGCGTGCTCTGCGGCCCTTGCTGGAAGCGGTGGCTTCGCTGCTGGCGATCACGCTCGAGCGGCTGCATTATGCCGACGCCGCGCAGGTCAGCGAACTGCGGGTGTCTGCGGAGCGGCTACGCGCATCGATCCTGTCGTCCCTGTCGCACGACTTGCGGACACCGCTGACCAGTCTCGTCGGACTCGCCGACACCCTCGTTCAGAGGCAACCGGCGCTCGACGAGGGTGCCATGGAAACAGCCGCGATCATTCGCGACCAGGCGCATGCCATGCATCACCTGATGTCCAATCTGCTCGAAATGGCCCGCCTGCAGTCAGGCAGCATCACACTGAACAAGGAGTGGCAGCCCTTCGAGGAGATCATCGGATCCAGTACCCGCCTGCTGGCGGATCTTCTCGCCAGCCGCAGGCTCGACCTCCAGGTACCGCGCGATCTGCCGCTGGTCGAGTTCGATGCCGTGCTGCTGGAGCGCGTCCTGTGCAATCTGCTGGAGAACGCGGCCAAGTATTCGCCCCCGGGAGCGCGCATCGAGGTGCTGGCAAGCGTGCGCGGCGGGGCGCTGGAAGTCGCCGTCGGCAACGACGGTCCCGGTTTTCCCACGGATCGCATCGGCCAGGTTTTCGACCTGTTTGCCAGGGGCGAGCGCGAGCCGGCCGTCGCCGGTACCGGGCTGGGGCTGGCGATCTGCAAGGCCATCGTCGAGGCGCACGGCGGCAGCATCGTCGCCGAGAACCATCCCGGCGGTGCCTGCGTGCGTTTCACCCTTCCCCTCGGTACGCCTCCTGCCATGGACGAGGAGGGCACGCCATGAACGAGACGATTGCGCGCGTCATCGTCGTCGAGGACGAACCGCAAATCCGCCGCTTTGTCTGCGATTCCCTGCGCCGCGAGGGTTGCGCTGCGCTCGAGGCGGCCACGGCGCGCCAGGGACTGGACGAGCTTGCCCGTGGCAAGGCGGATCTGGTGATCCTTGATCTGGGTCTGCCCGATATGAACGGCATCGAATTCATTCGCGACATGCGTAGCTGGTCGACGGTGCCGATTCTCATCCTCTCGGCCCGCTCGGCCGAGCGCGACAAGATCGCCGCCCTCGACACGGGTGCCGATGACTATCTCTGCAAACCCTTTGGCGTCGGTGAATTGCTGGCACGCGTGCGCGCCCTGTTAAGACGCCACTGGCAAGCCGGCGAAGCCGGTCCCCTGCATCGCTTCGGCGATGTCGAGGTGGATCTGTCCCGCCGTATCGTCAGCCGGGGTAGCGTCGAGATCCACCTGACCCAAATCGAGTATCGCCTGCTGGCGGTGATGCTCGCCAACAGCGGCAAGGTACTGACCCATCGCTACCTGATCCGGGAAGTATGGGGACCAGGACACAGCGAACAGGGCCACTACCTGCGCATCTACGTTGGCCGATTACGCCAGAAGCTCGAGATGGACCCGACCCAGCCACAGCACATACTCACCGAGACTGGCGTCGGCTATCGCTTTCAATCCTGAATCCTGAAGCAAGAGGTAAGCATCATGTCTGAAAACAACGACCAGAACCGTCTGGCCAGCCTGTCACTGGCCGCCCTTGGTGTCGTGTATGGCGATATCGGCACCAGTCCCCTGTATGCGATCAAGGAGGTTTTCGGCGGCGCGCACCATCCGGTGCCGATCACCCCGGACAACGTCATCGGCATTCTCTCGCTGATCTTCTGGTCTCTGATGGTCGTCGTCAGCCTGAAGTACGTGCTCTTCATCATGCGCGCCGACAACAAGGGCGAAGGCGGCATCATGGCCTTGATGGCACTGGCCCTGCGGCCGATCGCGCCGGGCTCGTGGCAGCGCCGGCTGATCATGGTTCTTGGCCTCTTCGGGGCGGCCCTCTTCTACGGTGACGGGGTGATCACGCCAGCGATTTCCGTGCTCTCTGCGGTCGAGGGCCTGGAAGTGGCGACACCCGCCTTCAGGCCCTACGTCGTGCCGATATCCTTGGTAATCCTGGTGGGCCTTTTTGCGGTGCAGCGTCGCGGCACCGCCACCGTGGGCGCCTTCTTCGGACCGATCATGGTGCTCTGGTTCCTGACGCTGGGCACGCTCGGCCTGTTCAGCATCGCCCATGACCCGGCGGTGCTGCGCGCGCTGGGACCGTGGCACGCCGTCCGTTTCTTCGACGACAACCCGATTCTCGGTTTCTTTGCCCTCGGTGCCGCCGTGCTCGTGCTGACGGGTGGCGAAGCGCTCTATGCGGACATGGGGCACTTCGGGCACAAGCCGATCCAGTGGGCCTGGTTTGGCCTGGTGCTGCCGGCACTGGTGATCAACTATTTCGGGCAGGGCGCGCTGCTGTTGCGCGATCCGGAGGCCATTGCCAATCCGTTCTATCTGCTGGCGCCCGACTGGCTGCTCTATCCAATGGTGGTGCTGTCCACCTTGGCGACGGTGATTGCCTCGCAGGCCGTGATTTCCGGCGCCTTCTCGATTACGCAGCAGGCGATTCAGCTTGGCTTCACGCCACGCATGGAGATCAGCCACACATCGGATCAGCAGATGGGGCAAATCTACCTGGCAGGCATCAACTGGAGCTTGCTGGCAGCGGTCATCGTCCTGGTGCTCGGCTTCGGCAGTTCGTCGAACCTGGCGGCTGCCTACGGCATCGCAGTGACGGGAACGATGTTCATCACCGATCTGCTGGCCTTCGTCGTCGCGCGATACGTCTGGGGCTGGCCCGTCTGGCGCGCATTTCTCGGTGCGCTGCCTTTCGCGATCATCGATCTGGCCTATTTCTCGGCCAACTCGGTGAAGATCGCCGATGGCGGCTGGTTCCCGCTGCTCTTCGGCCTCGCCGTCTATCTGCTGCTATCTACCTGGAAGCGCGGCCGCGACCTGCTCAGCGCCCATCTGGCCATGGATGCGATGGATACGCGGAGCTTCCTGCAGGCGATTGCTGGGGCGCGACGGGTACCTGGGACAGCGATATTCCTCACGTCCAATCCCGACAACGTGCCGCACTCCCTGCTGCACAGTCTGAAGCACTACAAGGTGTTGCACGAGCGTATCGTGCTGGTCTCCGTCCATATTCTCGACGTTCCCCGGCGGGCGGACGACAGTCGCGTGGAGGTCGTGCACCTGGCCAGCGATCTCTGGCTGGTCAAGGTTTCGTACGGTTTCATGGAGCAGCCGAACCTGCCGAACGCGCTGGCAGGATGCGCCGCCTACGGGCTCCATTTCGACCCGATGGACACCTCGTTCTTCCTCGGCCGGGAAACCCTTCTCCCCCGCCTGAATACCGACATGTGTCGCTGGCGCGGCAAGCTCTTCGTCTGGATGTTCCGCAACGGCGGCAGCGCTGCAAACTTCTTCGGTCTGCCTGCCAATCGAGTAGTCGAACTGGGCACGCAGGTCGTCATGTAGATCCAGGTTCTTCGGCAACCATCGGCGGCACACCGCGCGACAGCGAAAACATGAAACGTGCGCCGCCGCCGGCGCGATTCTCGGCATGAATCCTGCCGCCGTGCACCTCGACAAATGAGGCGCCTGCCACAATAATAATGCCCAATCAACGCGCCGGTGACGGTTCGCCCCGCCGGAACCGATTGCTGCACCGCAGAACAAAATATCCGTTCGCAGACACCAAGGAACAGTTCCTTCCGCTTCCACGCGCCACGCCGAACCGGAACAATCGGCGCGGCGGACAGACTGCCTCCACGGAGATCAAGCCATGGGCGACCAGCGCACCCCCCTTCGACAGCACGGAATGATTGCCACCAGTCCCGGATGGCGACGGCACTTCTGGTCGCGGCAGGACACGGAGGCGCCGGCGCTCGTGCAATCGCGCGATGCGGATGAGTTATGGCCCGTCGTGCTCGCCTTCTGGACCACGGCCGTGACGAACATACCCGCCTTCTGGACCATCCGCACGGGTAATCGCCGATGAGGATTTCGACGCCGCACGCCGTTCACCTCCTCCATGCCGCACCGTTCGCGACGCTGGCGACGCAGGCGATCAACTTTCCGGGCCACCCCTACGCGACGCCGGTCCCCAACGTTCCCGACGCAGCGCACTGCCCGCTCCTCCTCGTCAGCGCGCTCGCCGAGCACACCAAGAACCTGCTCGCCGACCCGAAGGTGAGCCTGTCCTATGTCGAGCCGCGCTCCACCGACGTGCAGGCCGCGGCACGCCTGACCCTGGTCGGCGATGCCGAACGGCTAGACCCGGACGACGAGCTGGTCGAGCATTACCTGCGCTACCAGCCCGACTCGGCGCACTATCTCGAACTCGACTTCATGTTCTTCCGCGTCGTTCCGAAGCGTCTGCGTTTCATCGAGGGCATCGGGCGCATGGGCTGGATCGAGGCCGCCGACTGGTCCTTGCTGCCGGCCCTGGATGCCGACTCCGAGCGCGCGGCGCTACAGGAACTCACGGGTCGGTTGCCGGACGGCGTCACCGTGCTCGGCATCGATACGTTCGGCATCGACCTCAGGCGCGGCGAACAGCGCGCCCGCCACGCCTTTGGGGAACCTTGGGCATCGCCGGCCGTGCTGGCCGCGATGATCGGCCACTGGGCGGCCGGCCTCGCCTGATCCCTTGCGCCTCCTGCCTCCGGCACGCACCACGGGCGCCGCATCCAGCCGTCGACTTGCCACGCGAATGAACCGACGGCAGCCGGCTGCGTCCAACGCCTGTCGCGCGGGTCGGAACCCCATCCGGACGCCCCGCCGGCCCGCTGCGCGGGCCGAACGACCCCACCC
>NZ_JDST02000082.1:0-33401 GCF_000584975.1 Candidatus Accumulibacter cognatus
GGCCGACCTTTCTGAACAGCCCGTGCTGGGTCACGCTGGCAATGGTTGTTCGTATCCGGCTGGGTTCGGCGCTGACGGTGCCGATTCGCTCGTGGCTGGTCGAAGAATCGGACCAACGGGGCAAGCTCTGGGTGGCGCGGCAGTGGATGGACTCGATCCAGGGGAACGCCAAGGGGGTGCGCTGGCTGATCGATGCCGGATTCATGCGCAGCACGCTGATTCTTCCTTTGCTCGAACTACAGGTCCGCATCATCGGACAGGTGCGCAGCGATACCGCCTTGTTTCTGCCGCCCGAAGCAGAGAGCCGAAACGTCGAGGACGCCAGCGCCAGTACGGCCGGCGGATCGATGCTGCGATGTGCGAAGCCTTGCCGATACAGGAAATGGAACTGATGCTGTACGGCAAAGTGCAGCGGATTCGGCTGCGCTCGGTCATTGCCGTGGCGCGAATCCTGAAAGGGGTTCCCGGTACGAGCGGTATGGTGCGAGATGTTCCTGCCCGATCAAACTTGGTCGCGTTTGCGCCTGATTCTGGCTTGAAGCAGTCCTTTGTCGTATTGATCAGTGCTTGCCCATCGAGAAATCCAGGCCAGCGGGGAATGGCGTGTTTCTAAACGTGGTTCTAAACTTCAGTCTCCAAAGTAACGTCCATCTTACGTCACCTTTGAAAGACGAAATTTCGGGGGAACCTCATAACGCTGTAACTGGCTTTTGCGTAGTTCACGATTACGATCCCCCGATCGGGATGGTTTGCGACTGTTGCAAGGGCAAATAGAGCAGCGTCAGCGTCGGTGGCCTGATTTCCTGGACCCGGTAGAGACCGGTCAGGGTCATTCCTTCGCGAACGATGAACACTTCTTCGCCACGTCCGAGGTAGGCTTCCCATTGGCCCGCTTCGAGCTTCTTGCCGAGGTACACGAAGGGCAGCGGCGGCGCCGTCGGCGGCGGAGGTTTCGCCGGCTTCTCGGGGATCGGCGGCGGTGGCAACCAGCTCAGCGAGGGAAAGAGGTCACGAGGCTCACGACTCGCCTGCTCTTCGGCCACCGCCGGGATCAACTGCGCGCGCGCGATCAATGCGGCGACTTCCAGGCGGGTCGATGTCTTCTTCTCCGCGGCACTCCCGGCCGGCCGGCCGGCATCGGACGCCGGAGAGGATGCGCCGGCGCCAGGGCGGCCGCCAGTCCGTGGCGCAGCGGCCTGCACGACCTCCCCGCTCGGCGCATCGACCGGCGTCTTGTCGCCAAATAGCGCCAGCCACGCCGCCGCGACCAGCAGCAACCACAGGATCGAGCGACGGCGATTCATGGGTCGATGCTGCTGGTCGCGGCAGTGGCGCCGGCCGGCCGCAACCACAGGGTCAGGCGAACCCTGGCTTCGATCTGGTTGATGCCGATCTCCTCGCGCTTGAAGCCGAGTTCATTGAGCGCGGTGTAGGGCTGCGTGGCGAGAATTTCCTCGATCCAGCGCCGCACGTCGGGGTAGCGCCCCTTCACCGGCAAGATCATCTGCAGGGTGTCGACCTGCGCCTTGGCATCGTGGCCAGGCAGGTACTCGGCGCGGGTGGCCAGCAGGCGATGCGCAGCCGCCGCATCGAGAATGGCCTGGATGCTCGGTCGCACCTGATCCTCTGCGGCCAGTGTCTCGCGAAATGCTTCGTAATGACTTTCCGAAGGGGAGACGGGCGCCGGCGTCGGTTCCGGACCGCTCGCCGCGAGTGCCCGCAGTTCTTCGAGGATGGCCTGTTTTCCAGCCAGATCGGCTTCCAGCCTGGGAATCACGGCCATCGCCAGGCCCAGCAGCAAGCAGCCCAGGACGGCCAGCAGCAACCACCAGGGGCCATGCCGCCGCAGCCAGAGCTCGGCGGCCAGCCGTAAGCGGTCCACGAGCAGTGCCAGACGGATCACGGCTCTTCCTGGGGCTGTCCGCTTGCCACTTCAGCAGATCCATCGTCGAGCAGCGCCTCGAACAGGAAACGCAGCGGCCGCGTCGGATCCTTCTCGTTGATTTCCTGTTTGCTGACCATGGCACCGGCAAAAGGCCGGGTCGATCCGAGCGCCGCCAGGTAGGCCAGCAGGTGTTGATGATCTTTCGCCTCGGCCAGACCCTTGACCAGTCGCCGGCGGTGGTCCGGTTCGATCTGCAGCAGGGCGATGTCGGGAGTCGCGACGCTCTCGAAAGCGTCGAGCAGCGCCGGCCAGGGGGTATTGAGCTGCCCGATGGCGCTGTTGATGGCGATGATCTCCGGCTCGGAGAGGACCCGCGACACGCGCGCTGGCGGGGTTTGCAACAGCACCTGTTGCCGCGCCAGCGCGAGCGCGGCATTCGCGGCCTCGACCTGCTGATCGAGTCGCAACCATTGCCAGAGGATCGCCATGCCGATAAAAAAGGCCAGCAGCGCGAGCGTCACCAGAAACAGCCGGGCACGCGCCGCGACCGGCAGACGCCACAGCGATGGCGCGACGAAATCGACCTGCAGTCGCTTCATCGCGGCCCTCCGGCCAGCGCCAGTTGCTCGGCCGCTGGCTGCTCGCCCGGCGACCCCTTCGAGCCAGGCAGAGGGAGAGTCCGTGAAGCGATCCCGGCAACCGTCGCCGCTGCCGGCAACCATTTGGCGCCTCCTGTCCATAACAGCGATGGCCCTGGCGGCATGCCCACACCGACTGCGTTGCGCAGACGCTCCTGTTCGAGCAGCGTTTCGAGTTCGGCCAGATCCGGCGCCGCCGGCAGCCGCAGCGTACGCAGGCCGGCGAGTTCGCCCTGCTGGTGGTGAACCAGCGTCAGGGTACGAGCGAAACCGATCCCCAGCCAGCCGTCGGCAGGAATCGCGGGGCACACCCGGTTCCAGACGCGAACCAGCACCGGAGCCACCGAATCCAGCCGCCAGCCCTGCGCGAGCGCGAGTCCCGCGAGCGCCTGGTAGAGTTCCCGCGGCAGCGCGCAGCTCACGAAAGGTGCCGCAGCCTGCCAGTCGGCCGCCAGCAGCCAGGGCTCGGCGGACTCGCCGTACAAGGCCGCAAAGCGTGCCGCTGCACTCGCCCGCAGTTCGCGCAGACCCCGCGCACCGCGTGGTGGCATGACCACGAAGCTGCGCGCCAGGCTGTCATCGAGCGTCACCACCAGCGGGAGGCGGGCCGCATGGGCGATCGGCTGCGCCGGCGCCAGCGCCGACAGTGCGCCGCACAGCGTGGCAAGCGATGGCGGCTGCGCCGGGTCGAAATCGAGCGCCGCCAGCGTTTCGACGGCCGACTTCGCCGCCACCGGCAGCGCCAGCAGCACTACACGGTCGACCGCGCAGCCGAGCAGCAAGCGCTCAACCCGAAAGCGTGACACGACGCAGCTCTTCGAGCGTGGTTTCACCGCGCGCCACCAGGCGCAGCGCGGCCTCGGTCAGGCTGCGCGTGCCGTTTCGGTAGGCGAGTTCCTTCAGTTGTCGGATCGGGCGCTTCTCGATGATCAGTTCGCGCAGCTCGTCGTTCAGGTTGAGAATCTCGGCAACCGCTTTGCGCCCACGATAACCGCTGCCACGACAATCGCCGCAGCCGCGGCCGCGGCGGAAATCGTAATGCGCCAGATCGCCGCCGGCCAGATGGAAGCGCGCGAGCTCGGCATCGCGCGGCCTGTCGGCTTCGCTGCAGCGGCTGCAGTTCACGCGCAACAGGCGTTGCGCCCAGATGCCATTGAGCGCCGAGGCAAAGGCGTAGGGGTCGATGCCCATGTGGGTGAAGCGACCGAAGACGTCGAAGACATTGTTGGCATGTACCGTGGTCAGCACCAGATGCCCGGTCAGCGCCGACTGGACGGCGATTTCGGCGGTCTCGCGGTCACGGATTTCGCCCACCATGATCTTGTCGGGGTCGTGACGCAGAATCGAGCGCAGGCCACGCGCGAAGGTCAGCCCCTTCTTGTCGTTGACCGGAATCTGCAGGACGCCGGGCAACTGGTATTCGACCGGGTCCTCGATGGTGATGATCTTGTCGCGACCGTTGTTGATCTCGGAAATCGCGCCGTACAGCGTCGTGGTCTTGCCCGAACCGGTCGGGCCGGTGACCAGCAACATCCCGTAGGGCTCTTCGACCAGCCTGCGCAGCGACTTCAGGGCATGCTCGTCAAAACCCAGCGAGTCGAGCGTCAGCGAACCATGCGCCTCGATGACGCCGCGCTTGTCGAGGATGCGCACGACCGCGTCCTCGCCATGGATGCACGGCATGATCGACACCCGCAGGTCGATGTCGCGGCCGGAGACCTCGACCCGGAAGCTGCCGTCCTGCGGGATGCGTCGCTCGGCGATGTCGAGTTCGGCCAGCACCTTGAGGCGCGAGATCACCTGCTCGGCGAGCGCCACGCCGCTGATCTGGGCGACGGTATCGAGGACGCCGTCGAGACGGTACTTGATGGTGATGCCGCTGGGCGTGCTTTCGAGGTGGATGTCGCTGGCGGCGGCCCGCACCGCGTCATAGACGGTCGAGTTGACGAGTTTCACCGCCGGACTCGAAGCGCCACTGACCGAAGCGAAGCTGAGCACCTCGGCGGTACGCCGCTCGGGCGTGCTGCCCTCATCCTGCAACAGCGAATGCACTGCGTGCAGCGACTCCTCGTGCTTCGACAGATAGGCCTGAATGTCCGCCGCCAGCGCCAGGCAGAAATGCACCGGCGTGCCGGCCAGGCTGCCGAGCCAGACCATGCTGTCGGCGTCGAAAGGATCGGCGATGACGCCGAGGATCTGGCCGTCACCCGCCGCCTGCGGCGAGCGCAGCAGCACGCAGCCGCGCGTCTGGGCCTTGACCAGCGGCAAGCGGTCGAATGCCGGATCACAGGCCAGCATCGCGGGGGTATCGATGGCCGGCAGGCGAAAGCGCCTGGCCAGATCGGCGACCAGTTGGCGGGGTTCGCTGCCGGTCAGCGCCTCGAGTTCGGTAAGCAGCGAACGTCCCGACAACAGCGCCTGGCGCCTGGCCTGCGCCAGGATGTCGTCGGTCAGGAAGCGGTCGCCGGGCGCGGGCGCGTTCATTGCAGCGCCCCGGCGAGGTCGAAGATTGGCAGGTACAGCAGCACCACGATCAGCCCGACCAGGAGGCCGATGGCGGTCATCAGCGCAGGCTCGAAGACCTTGGTGAAGCGCTCGATCCAGCGCGCACTTTCGCCCTCGTAGAACAGCGCCGAACGGGTCAGCATCGCTCCGAGCTGTCCGGATCGCTCGCCGACGCGCAGCATGCGCAAGGCGATCGGCGTTGCCAGGCCGCAGTGGTCGAAACCCTGCGACAGCGTGCCACCGTCGGAGATGATGCCGCGGGCGACCAGCAGGGCCGCGCGCGTCGTCGGTGAAACGGTGTTGCCGACGATATCGAGCGCCGCCAGGATCGGAATGCCGCCCTCGAGCAGCATGCCGGTGGTCAGGTACAGCCGCGACAGTTCGATGATGCGTACCCGTTCGCCGATGCCAGGCAGGCGCGTCAGGAAGACGATCCAGCGCCCGCTGCCGATCAATCGACGCAGTCCGTAGGCCGCCGCCAGCGCCAGCGCCAGCACGCTGGAGAATACCAGGTCGGTATGCTGGCCGACGAACTGTCCCCAGTCGAGCAGTAGTTGCGACAGCCAGGGCAGCGAACGGCCACTGCCCTGATAGACGCCGGCGAAGCGCGGCACCACGTAGCCCATCAGGAACAGGGTCACGCCACAACCGACGATCAGCAGGATCACCGGGTAGATGAGGGCGCTGATCATCTTGTTGCGCACCGTTTCCAGGCGCGTCTGGTAGTCGAGGTAGCGCGCCAGCGCGCGCGGCAGATCGCTGGTTCCCTCGGCGGCGCGGACGATGCCGACATAGAGCGGCGGGAAGACGTCGGGCTGGCGGTCCAGCGCCGCCGAAAAACGCAGACCCTCGCGCAGGTCGCGCGTCAGGTGTTCGAGCACCGACCGCGAACTCGGCGAAGACTCTTTCTCGAGCAGCGCCTCGAAGGCCTCGACCAGGCTCAGTCCGGCTTCCAGCAAAGCCAGCAGTTCGGCGCTGAAGAGCAGCAGCGAGAACGCCTTGTTGCCGCGACCCGGCACGGCTCCCATGACCGGGGCGGCGGCGGCCTGGATCGACAGCGGTTGCAGTCGCTGCTGCTGCAGCATGCGGCCGGCTTCAGCGGCATCCGGAGCATCGACGCTGTGCGTCTCGATCAGATTGTCGGGCGATAAGGCGCGAACCTCAAAGCGCATCCCGTCTCCGCTACAGACTCATTGATTGCTGACGTCGGCGGCATCCCCGCTGCCGCCGGGCTGGCCGTCCTTGCCGTAGGACACGATGTCGAAGTCGCCGGTGGTGCCTGGCGATCGGTAGAGGTAGGCGCGACCCCAGGGGTCGAGCGGCACCGCTTTCTGCAGGTACGGCCCGTTCCAGCGGGTGGCATTGGCCGGCCTGGTCAGCAGCGCATTGAGCCCTTCTTCCGTCGTCGGATAGTGGCCGACGTCGAGCCGGTAAGTATCGAGGGCGCGCGCGAAAGCCTCGATTTGTGCCTTGGCGACGCCCTGCTCCGACTTGCCCAGCTGCGAGAAATACTTCGGGCCGACATAGGCGGCCAGGAGGCCGATGATCGTCACCACCACCAGCAGTTCGAGCAGGGTGAAGCCGCGCGCGCGGCGCCGATCCGGGGTGCTGCCGGCTACGGGTCGGATCATGGCCGGGTTCCCCGCGCCGCCGCGGCAAGTACCGCCGGGACATACAGCATGGTTTCGGGATACGGCGGAATGCGCCCGCGGTGCCTGGCCACCGCGCCCTGGCCGGCGTTGTAGGCGGCCAGGGCGAGGGCGACGTTGCCCTGATGCGCATTGAGCAGATCCTTGAGATGACGCACGCCGGCATCGATGTTCTGTGCCGCATCGCCGGCATCGGTGACCCCGTAGCGGGCGGCCGTCGCCGGCATGAGCTGCATGGCGCCGAGTGCGCCCTTCGGCGAGACGGCCCGGGCGTTATACCCGGACTCCACCCCGACCACCGCCGCCACGAGTTCGGGCGCGACCTGGTGGAGGCGTGCGTAGTGGTCGATCAGCGGCGTCAATTGCAGTTTTCCGGCGGCCTGGTCCACCCTCGCGAGCTTCCTTGACGCCGTGCCGCGATCCTGGGGCGGGTTCTCGCCGCGGATCAGCAAGCGGTAGCTCGGATCGAGGCGCTGGCTGGCGTAGCTCGGCACCCCATCGGCGGCATACGAGACGTAAACGCTGCCTGTCGCGCTGGCCATCGCCGGATGCAGCAGCAGCGCGCCCACGAGCCCGGCCAAGGCAACTCGCCGCCGCTCAGGCGGCGCCCAGGAACCAGCAGATTTCTCCCATGAACGACCCATTGGTGACTCGGCAGGTAAATTTCGAGCGCAGAGGATAACACGCGGCCCTCCAAAACTGGAGTGCCCGACCTCTCTGGAAAGGAAAGTCCAGGCGCAGACCTCGGACGATCACTGGAGTATCAAGGAAAAGCTCCGTATGGCATGATTGAACACTTCGCGGATAGGCAGGCGCAGACTGCGAATGTCGTCTGCAGACGGAGCAGGCACCTGTCGCCAGGTCTGGCGAAACCCTCGACTGATTTTCGGCCTACTGCCATGCAAAGACTCCTTGCCCTCATCGGCCCCCTGCCCTTCATCGCCCTTGCGATTGCCGCGGCAGGTCTCTCACTCGGGGCTGCCACAGGGCTGTTTGAAGAAGTGTTTTCACCGTTGCTGGCCACCTTCTCGTCGGCCTGGCGTTATCCGCTGACTGGTCTGGCGCTGGCGGCCAGCTATTTCGCCTACGGCCTGACGCTGCTGATGGTCGCGCCGCTGCTGAATTTCCTGCTCGGCGGACGGTTGCAACCCTATCGCGGCCCGGCGGTATCGCTGACTGCGCTGCGCTGGTATGTGCATTGCACGCTGACGCTGGTGGTTCGTTATTCGTTCCTGGAGTTCGTGACGCCCTCGCCTTTCGCACAACTCTACTACCGGCTGATGGGAATGAAGATCGGGCGCAACGTGACCATCAATTCGACCGCCATCGCCGACCCGTCGCTGATCGAAATGGCCGACGGGGTGACCATCGGTGGCTCGGCGAGCATCATGGCGCATTATGCACAGGGCGGCTATCTGGTGATTGCACCGGTCAGGCTCGGCGCCGGCGCGACCATCGGCCTGCGCGCGATCGTCATGGGCGGCGTCGAGGTCGGCGAAAAGGCCAAGGTTCTGGCCGGCTCTTTCGTTTTGCCCAACACCCGTATTCCGGCCGGTGAGACCTGGGCCGGGATTCCCGCCCAGCGCGTCGAGCTGGAGCGCGACGCGGCTGCCGGCAACGGAGCGAACTGAACGTGCTCGCCGACCTGCCTGCCTGGGAAACCATCACGCTGCGGCTGCTGGCGATCGCCGGCAGCCTGCTGGCCTGGTTCTTCACCCAGCGCCTGATCGGCGCCCGCCATCTCGAGGGTGCGGGCATCCACGACCAGCTGCACCGGCTCACCGCCCGCGGCAACGCCTGGCTGCACGAACATCCTGGCGCGGCCAGGGCGGCCTTGATCAGCAGCTCGCTGGGAATCGATGCAGTAACCCTGTTCGTCCTCGGCTACGCCGTTCTCGGCCCGAGTTTCACCCCTTTCTGGGGCTTGCTGTGCTTGTTCGCCTTGCGCCAGTTGAGTCAGGCGGTGGTCGCCCTGCCACCGCCGCCGGGAATCATCTGGCGCGACCCAGGCTTTCCCTCGCTCTTCGTCACTTACGCCGTCGGCAACGATTTCTTCTTTTCCGGGCACACCGCGCTGGCCGTCTACGGAGCCATCCAGATCGCCACCCTGAACATCCCGGCACTGACTATGTGCGGGGTATGGCTGGCCCTGCTGCAGATGCTCCTGGTGATCGTGCTGCGCGCGCACTGGACTCTCGACGTGCTGGCGGGACTGTTCGCCGCGCTGATGGTCGGCGTCGCTTTCTGGCCGGGTCTGGCAACGTGAGACGGCAGGGAAAACCCGCTGCCGCCATTGTCCCGTGCAGGTCGTAGCCGCGACTCAGGAACCTCCTCCTGGCCTGCTCGCGGGCAAGGAGTCAAGGGGGAAACGATCCCGTCTTTCATCATCGGTGATGTCTGACAAAGCCATGACCGTTGAGTTACCATGAGTCTGCCGATACCCACGGAAAACCTCCCGAACTGGAGCATCACGTCTTGCCGTACGACAGCCCGCGACTGACCCGGAACAACTTCGATCTGTTGCGGCTGTTGTTCGCGGCCACCGTTTGTCTGGTGCACGCTTACGATCTTTCCGGGTACCCGCAACTCGCCTGGCTTGCCCGCGTCTTGTCACCGGCCTCGGCGCTGAAGGGGTTTTTCGTGGTCAGCGGTTTTCTGGTGTTCATGAGCTTTGAACGCTCGTCATCGCTGGCGTCTTACGCGCGCAAGCGCATACGGCGAATCTACCCGGCCTATTTCACCGTCGTCATGCTTTGCGCAGTCGCCCTGCCGGCGGTCGGTTCGCAAGGAGTGGAAGGCTATTTTTCCCTGGACTGGGGCAAATACGTTCTGGCCAACCTCTTCTTCCTGAATTTCCTGCAGCCAGGCCTGCCCGGCGTTTTCGAATCCAACCCTCTGGCGGCGGTCAACGGCGCGCTGTGGACGCTCAAGATCGAGGTCATGTTCTACCTGATGGTGCCTTTCTTTGTCTTCCTTTTTCGGCGCTTTGCGCGTCTGCCCGTCCTCGTGTTGACCTATGGCCTGTCGCTTGCCTATGTCGCTTTGCTGACCGCGGCCGCGGAGCGCACGGGTTCCGGAATCTACCTGGAACTGGCTCGGCAATTGCCGGGGCAGCTCTCGTACTTCATGGCGGGGGCTTTTCTCTATTACTTCCTGCCGCTGTTTGAGCGCCGCCCGGTCTGTTTTCTGCTCGCCGCAGCCCTGGTGCTGGCGGTCGATACGATTGTTCCCTTGCCACTCCTTGAACCCCTGGCGCTCGCCACGGTGGTCGTTTTCTTCGCGCTGTTCCTGTACGTGGGGAACTTCGCCAAGTACGGTGATTTCTCGTATGGCGTCTACATCATCCATTTTCCGGTGATCCAGCTGCTGGTACAGGGCGGCTGCTTGCGTGACCGCCCCGGGTGGTTCCTGGCCACCCTGATTCTCCTGACGGGCATGGGTGCCTTGGCCATGTGGCACCTGGTTGAAAAGCGCTTTCTGTTGCGCAGCAGTCATTACCTCGCCGGCGAGTCGCTCGCTGCCGCTGCGACCGACCTGGCAAGCGACCAGAGCACGCCCTTTCGCTAGCAACCTGTCGGACTTGGGCTGACACAGCCAGAATCTTGGGCGGAATGGCTCATTCTTGAGCAGGAAATCCCGTATCACGCCAAAGCGTTGAAGTCCGGCAGGCTGCTAGCCCTTCGGCATCGGCCACAGCCCGGCCGCGGCCGCCCGCTCCACCGCCGCCGTCAGCGCCGCCAGAGCCGCCGATGGCAGGCGCCAGCAGTGCCAGTAGAGGGGTACGTCGAGGTACGCGCCGGGCACGATCTCGGCCAGATCGCCGGCCGCGATCGGCTGGCGCGCAAAGGCCTCCGGCACCATGCCCCAACCGAGCCCGCGCCGCGCCAGGCCGACAAAACCGTGCACCGAGGGCACCAGATGAATCGGCGGCGCCACCGCCTCGGACGTGCGGGCGGCGATGAACTGGTGCTGCAGCCCGTCCTTGGCGTTGAAGCGGAGCATCGGCGCCCGCCGCAGCGCCGCCGCGTCGACGCCGTCCGCGAAGTGCCGCGCCAGGAATCCCGGTGACGCGACCGCGAGGTAGCGCATCAAGCCCAGGGGCGCCACGCTGCAGCCCTGGATTGCTGCCGGGTTGGCGCTGACCGCGGCCATCACCGAGCCCTCGCGCAGTAGCACCGCCGAGTGGTCCTGGTCGTCGACGTGCAGGTCGAACACCACCTGCAACCCGTCCGGCAGCGTACCTGGCACGTCGAGAAACCAGCTGTCGAGCGAGTCGGCATTCACCGCCACCGGAATCCGCACCATCGGCGGCTCCTCGCCGGATGACGAACCGAGCGCGGCCAGCATCTCGGTTTCGAGCAGCGCCACCTCCTCGGCAAATCGCACCAGCGCCTGCCCGGCGACGCTGGGCACGCAGGGCGTGGCGCGCTGCACGAGCACCTGCCCGAGGCGCTCCTCGAGCTGCTTGATGCGCTGGCTGATCGCCGACGGCGTGACATGCAGGCGGCGCGCCGCCGCCTCGAACGAGCCTTCGCGGATCACCATGGCAAAGGCAGCGAGCTGGGCGTTGTCGAGATTCATTTCATTAGCGGAATTAACGAATGGTTAGAAAAATTAGTTTTTCTTTCTCATTGTCGCTCGCTAAGCTACCGCCATCAACGCATCCGATCGACGAAACTCTTGCAGGAGTCCACGTGTTCGCCTCCCCACCCTTTGCCGTTTCCTTCGTTGCCGGCTTCCTCGCCAGCCTGGCGCTCATCGTCGCCATCGGTGCGCAGAACGCCTTCGTCCTGCAGCAGGGCCTGCGCGGCGAACACCTGCTGCCGGTCGCGCTGATCTGCTCGTTTTCCGACGCGCTGCTCATCGCCATCGGCACTGCCGGCCTCGGCCAGCTGATCGAAGCCCACCCTGCCGCCCTGGACCTCGCCCGCTACGGTGGCGCCGCCTTCCTGGTCTGCTGCGGCTGGCGCGCGCTGCAATGTGCCCGCCATGGTGAACGGCTGACCGTGGACGAAGGCCGCTCGGCCAGCCGCGCCGCCGCCATCGCCACCTGCCTCGGCTTCACCTTTCTCAACCCGCACGTGTACATCGATACGGTAATCCTGCTCGGCGGCCTCGCCAACCAGCACGGCGAATCCGGCCGCTGGGCCTTCGGCCTCGGCTCGTTCGCCGCCAGCATCAGCTGGTTCTTCGCGCTCGCCTACGGCGCCCGCCTGCTCGTCCCCCTGTTCGCCCGCCCCGCTGCCTGGCGCGTACTCGACACGGGCATCGCACTCGTGATGTTCGGCCTGGCGCTGGGGTTGGTGAGTGCGCGATAGCATGGACAGACCTGGGCACATGATTCCTGAACTCGGAAATCGCAACGCCGTTGGCGTGCCATGCGTCGAGTCGGGCATCGATTCCCTTGCTGCGCAACCTGGTGGCGAAATACTTGACCCGAAGCTTGTACTCTTCGTCCTCCCATGCATGGGAATCTTGTCGGCTATAATTTGAGCCGGAATTGATCGGCAATGGTAGATCAGGAGCGCAGCATGTTGTCAGTTACCGTTTCACCCAGGTTTCAAATTGTCATTCCGCAGGCCGTGCGCGAGCAACTGCACATCGAAGCCGGCCGAAAGCTGCAGGTCCTGGCTTACGACAACCGGATCGAGTTGCTACCGCTGGAATCGCCTCAGCAACTGCGCGGCTTCTTGCGCGGCATCGACAGCACGGTTGAGCGGGAGGGCGACCGGGCATGAATCTCGTGGACTCCTGCGGTTGGCTGGAGTACTTTGCCGACGGCGGGAACGCGTCATTCTTTGCGCCGGCTATCGAGGATATGGATCGGCTGATCGTGCCCAGCCTGTGCCTGTTCGAGGTGTTCAAACGCGTTCTCCAGCAGCGCAGCGAGCAAGATGCGCTACGTGCGGCAGCCGTCATGCGGTAGGCACGGGTTGTCGATCTGAACGATAGCCTGGCCTTGAGCGCAGCCCGCCTGTCCGTTGACTGTAAACTGGCACTGGCCGACAGCATCATTCTGTGCACAGCCCGTCAGCATGGCGCCACGCTTTGGACCCAGGATGCGCACTTCGCCGATCTGCCCGATGTGCGCTACGTGGCAAAATAGCGACGGGATAGTGTCAACACCAGACCGTGTTCAACTCGGTGAGCACGTACAAAGAGCAACTGATCTGCAATCTGGGCTACGGGCCGGGAAACAGGGAAGGGATACGACGACCGTACTTGCCGACGAGGGTATCCTCCCACTGGGGCTGACAGCGGCGGGCAGACAGTCGGTGCAATAATGCTCGAATCAGAAACGCAGTGGCCTGAAACTCGGTTTGGCCTTGGCGATCCAGATGATGTCGATTGCCTTGTCGCAGCCATGACCTGGCGGGCTGCCCCGGCCTGCGGTGATCCCGTCTTGCTGCTCGTGCCGCTGCACAATACCTCGGGCTGTTGAGCCGCCCGCCGGATTTCTCAGGCCGCACCTTGCCGCTGCAACGCTGTCACCGCGCACCGCTGCCCGGTCTTCTGACTGCCAGCGCCGCCGGTAATGAGCCGCGTGCCGCTGCGATACGTGAGATAGGCCCAGAACCAGTCGAGCATGACCGAGATGCGGTTGCGCAGGCCGACCAGGAAGCCGAGATGCACCGCACCCCACAGCCACCAGGCGGGTCCGCCGTGCAGCTTGACGAAACCGAAGTCCGCCACCGCCGCCTTGCGCCCGATGGTGGCCAGACTGCCCAGGTGCTGGTACTGAAAAGCGGCCGGCGCCGGCCGACCCTCGACGCGGGCCCGGATCACCCGCGCGACATGGTGGCCGCCCTGCTTGGCTGCCGGCGCCAGGCCAGGCACCGGCGTGCCGTTCCAGGCGTTGGCGAGCGCCGTGTCGCCGATGGCAAAGACGTTGGGCAAGCCGTGTACCGACAGGTCCGGCCCGACCTTGACGCGGCCGGCCGGGTCAGCCTCCGCACCCAGCCACTTCGCCGCAGGCGAAGCGACGACGCCGGCAGCCCACAAGACGGTGCGCGCAGCGATCGGCCGGCCATTGACGATCACGCCGCGGTCGTCGATGCTCTCGACGCGGCTGTCGAGTAGCACTTCGACCCCGAGCCTCTCCAGCGCCTGCCGGGTGCGCAGCGACAAATCCTCGGCAAAGGTCGGCAACAGGCGCGGGCCTGACTGCACCAGAATCACCCGTGCCGCGGCCGGGTCGAAGCGGCGGAAGTCCTTCTCCATGCCGAACTTCGCCAGCTCGGCTATGGCGCCAGCGAGTTCGACACCCGTCGGGCCACCGCCGACGATGAGGAAAGTCAGCAGGCTCGCTTGCTCCGCCGGGTCGTCGGTGACTTCCGCCTGTTCAAAGGCCGTGAGCAGACGCCGCCTGACCTCGGTGGCATCCTCGACGCGCTTCAGTCCGGGCGCATGGGGCGCCCAGTCGTCGCGGCCGAAGTACGAGTGTGCCGCGCCGGTGGCCAGGACCAAGTAATCGTAGGCGATGCGCTGGCCGTCCATCAGCACCTCCTGCCTGACGGAGTCGACGCCATTTACCTCGCCGAACAGCACGCGCACGTTGAAGTGCTCGCGGAACAGGCCGCGCACCGGTGTCGCGATGTCACCGGGGGACAGGCCCGAGGTGGCCACCTGATAGAGAAGCGGCTGGAACAGATGATAGTTGTGACGGTCGATCACGGTCACCGCCACCCGCGCGCTCGTCAGAGCCGCGGCACATGTCAGCCCGCCGAAGCCGGCGCCAACGATCACCACCCGCGGCACGCTGTCGAGCGCAAAGGCTGGCTGACCAGCGAGCCGCGGAAAGCGTCGGCGCAGCGCGCGCTCGACCAGCGCATCCAGCGACACGAGGCCCGGCCCCCACAGCACCATCAGCGCCAGCACCATGAACCAATACGGATCGGCTTCGACGCCCGGCCCCAGCATGCGCACGGTGGAGACGGCCAGCATCAGCTGCAGGGCCGCCAGGCGGGTGGCGCAACCCAGCGCCAGCAATGCGGCGCCAACGAGTGTCAAGGGTGACGCGAAGACCGCCGCCGAAGTAACCGGCAACAAGGCCGCAAGGTCCATTTCGCCGCCATTCGAGATGGCGATGGCAACGTCGGCGATGGCAGCCAGCACGGCGAGTGCCAGCCACCAGCGCAGGAGCAGGGAGTACAGCGGTGCCAGCCAGTGCGTGGCGTCGGCAAACAGGCGGAGCACCACTCCGGCAAAGGGCACCGCCGTGCGCGCCAGCCCGCGAGCGAGCAGCCGATCAAGCGACAGCGTGCCGGCGCCGTGCACGACGAACCAGAGCAGCAGGGCGGCCCAGAAAAGGTGCGTGTCGAGCGTCTGGTAGCTGAACTGGATGACCAGCGCCAGCGCCGCCAGCGCGAGCGCGGCAAAACGCGTCGCCAGCCCCGCCGCGAGGAGGACCGAGCCGAGCAGTTCGATGAGTACGCCGAGCCAGGCCGCGCTCACCGGGTTCAGCCACGACACCGGATATTCGTGGGCTGCCAGATAGAGCGCGTTGTCCCATTGAGCGGCCTTGAGCACACCGGAGACGAAGAAACCCTGCGCCAGGGTGAGACGGATCAGCAACTCGACCACCGGGCCGGCCGAGCGCTCGAGAAAACGCAAGGCGACGATCGACAGATTGACGAGACCGGAAAGCCAGGCCAGTCGGTAAGAGAGCTTCGGTGCGAGTGGGTACGTCATGGCTCTTGATCTCCTGTGGTTTGTACGCCGTAGCGGCAGCGGAAGATGCAGCGCTGCCCGTTTTCGTGGTGCAGCTTGCAGCACAGCACGGCTGCGGTACCCCTGAAGCCAACGTAGGCCGCCGCGGCGCCGAGCATGCCGAGGGGCGGTGCCGTGAAATAGATCCAGATCGCCGTCCACTGCTGCGCCGACAGGGCCGAAGCAAAGCTGCGTGCCGGATTCATGCTCATTCCCGACAGCGGCGCCTCGAGCGTGATGTAAACCGCTACCAGCGCGCCGGCGACGAGTCCCGTGTAGCGATTGGCTCGCGGCGAGTTGCTGACGAACAGCACGGTCAACATGAGACCGAACGAGATCGCCGCTTCGGCCAAGAAGGCGACAGCCACACCTTGTTCGCCGGGAAGCGTCGCGACGAAGTTCACGGCCGGATGCGACAGGATGGACGAGCGCAGAAGGAGGGTCGCGACCGCCATCCCGGTGGCTCCACCGGCGAACTGAAAGAGGATATAGAACAGGGCATCCCAGGGCTCGATCTTGCCGAGGCGAAAGAATGTCAGCGTCACCGCCGGGTTGAGGTGAGCTCCCGAACGCTTGCCCCATGGCGAGTAGATGAGGGTGATGGCGGTGAGTCCCATGGCAAGGCCGATCAGGACGCGCCGCAACACGGGATCGCCAATGGCCTGCGGCAGCGGCGACGCCGGGTGCTCGATCAGTGTCACAAAAAGGCACGCCGAGACCATGAACAGCCCGAGACCCGCCGCCTCGATCAGATACTCGGGCCAGTGCTGCCGCAGGACATGACGCATCGGTACGCCCTCCTAGACCTGCTCGGCCGTCTCGGGCTGGCGTGCTTCCACTGCTTCCAGCTGCTGCCGCCAGAAGGCCGGAATATCGATGCGATACCGGCGCTCGACGAGGTTCGCCACCAGCCCTGTCCAGCCGGTCTGATGCATCGCGCCCAGGCCCTGTCCGGTGTCGCCGTGGAAATACTCGTGGAAGAGCAACAAGTCCCGCCAATGAGGATCGCCGTGAAACGGCGATCCGGCGGGGAAAGCCGGCAGGCGTCCGTCGGGCGTGCGGCGGAAGATGTTCACCAGCCGCTCCGAGATCAGTTTGGCAGCCTCCTTCAGCGTGCTCTGTCCGCCTTCGCAGCACGGCGCCGGCACCAGAAAGCTGTCGCCGTAGTAGCGGTGAAACTTTTCGATCGCCTGAACGAGCACGTAGTTGGTCGGCATCCAGATCGGTCCGCGCCAGTTGGAGTTGCCGCCGAAAAGCCCCGAGTTGGACTCGCCCGGAACGTATTCGATGAGCGCCTGCCCGATTCCCGGCAGCGTGCCCAGGTCGCACTGCTCGGCGTGTACGCGCGACACGCTGCGCACGCCGAAGGGGGACAGGAACTGGCTCTCGTCGAGTACCCGCCGCAAGACCGCTTTCAGTCGCGCCGGTCCGAGCAGCGACAACAGATGTTCTTCGCGGACGTTGCTCTGAATCGGACAGTGGGCCACCTTGTGCCCATTGAACGTCCCTCGGTAATGCCCCACCAGCGCGGCGTGGAAGCGCGGCACGTTCTTCAGCAGGCGCTGGTCGATCACCTCGACGGCGAACAGCGGGATCAGGCCGACCCACGAAAAGACGTCGATGTGCCGGCTTTGACCGTCGGGGCCAACGACGAGGTCCTTGAAGAACTGGTCCTCGTCGTCCCACAAGCTCAAACCGGTCTGGCTGTGGCCGGCAATCGAGTTGGCGATGGCCATGAACTGCTCGTAGCACTGGATGGCCACGTCCTCGTAGTCGTGCATTTCGGCCGCCAGTTCGAGCGCCATGACCGTCATGTTGAGCGCGAACATCGCCATCCAGCCGGTGGAATCCGCCTGTTTCAACGAATAGCCGGCCGGCAGTGGCTGCGAGCGGTCGTATACCGAGATGTTGTCGAGCCCCAGGAAGCCGCCTTCGAAGACGTTGTTGCCTTCGGCGTCCTTGCGGTTCAGCCACCAGGTATAGTTCATCAGCATTTTGTGCGTGACCCGCGCCAGGAAGTTGAGGTCGGCTTTGCCGCGTTGCACGCGCTCGGTGCGGAAGACCTTAAGCGCTGCCATCGCCAGCACCGGCGGGTTCACGTCGCTGAACGCCCACTCGTAGGCCGGGATCTGTCCATTGGGGTGCAGATAGGTCTCCTTGAGCAGCAGTTCGATCTGATCCTTGGCAAAGTCCACGTCCACCAGGGCCAGCGCAGCGCAATGAAACGCCAGGTCCCAGGCGGCGAACCAGGGATACTCCCACTTGTCGGGCATGGAGATGACGTCGGCAGCCTTCATGTGCCGCCAGGTGCGGTTGCGTCCGTGTTTGCGGTTGGCCGGTGGCGGCAATTGGTCGCCATCCTGCCAGCGCGCCACGTCGAAGTGAAAGAACTGCTTCGACCAGATCATGCCCGCGAGCGACTGGCGCAGAATGCGGGCGTCTTCTCCGCTGCAGTGCGGTTGCAGGTCCTCGTAGAAGATCGTCGCTTCGGCCTCGCGCTGGACGAAGACCTCCTCCTCCTGGTCGAATGGCGCCTGCAGTTCGCCGCGCACCAGCGTCAGTTCGATGCTCACCGTCTCTCCGGCAGCCGCGGTCAGCACGTGCCACGCGGCGAATCGGGTGCCGGTCCGGGCGGGATTCACTGCCGCCAGTTCGCCGTTGACCACGTAACGATGGAAAGCATCCTTGACATAGGGCGTCGCATTGGGGTGGTTCCACAAGCGTTCGGCATTGCTTTCGTTTTCGGTGTAGAGCGGCTCGGCCTGCTGCCGGCCGTAGAGAAAGTAGGCGCCCAGCGTCTCGTCGTCGGCACGCACGGCCCACTGCGCACCGCTGGGCGCGGGGACTGCGGCCAGCAGCGGTTTGCTCACCGCTTTGGGGGCGCCCCAATCGTCTACGCCGGCGCCCCACGACCAGGTGTTGCGGAACCACAGCGTCGGCAAGATGTGCAGCGTCGCGGCTTGTGGTCCGCGGTTGCTGGCGATGATGCGAATGTGAATCTCCTCGGGCGAGGCCTTGGCGTAGCGCACCTCCACGTCCCAGTAGCGCTGCTCGTTGAAGACGCCGGTGTCGAGCAGGTTGAAGGGGGGATCCTGGCGGCTGCGGCGGCCGTTCTCCGCCACCAGTTGCGCGTAGGGATAGGCGGCCTGCGGGTACTTGTAGAGGTAGCGCAGATAGCTGTGCGACGGTGTAGCGTCGAGATAGAAATAGTATTCCTTGACATCCTCGCCGTGGTTTCCCTGGTTGCCGGTCAGTCCAAAGGCACGTTCCTTGAGAATCGGGTCTTCGCCGTTCCATAGCGCAAGGGCGAAGCACAGGCGCTGTTTTTCGTCGCAAATGCCACCCATGCCGTCTTCATTCCAGCGGTAGGTGCGCGCGCGCGCCTGGTCATGATCGAGGTATCCCCAGGCGTTGCCATCCGCGCTGTAGTCCTCGCGCACCGTGCCCCAGGCGCGCTCGGCCAGGTACGGCCCCCACAGGCGCCAGTTCTCGCGACCGTCGTGCTGCGCCTCCAGGCGTTGCCGCTCGCTATTCAGGATCTCGTTGGCTTTCATCGTTTGCTCCATTGAAGTTGACCGGCCAGGACGGTGCTACCAAGATGGCTTGCCAGGCGCAGGCCCCAGGCATAAATGGTGAGCGCCGGGTTGGCCCGGCTGGAACGCGGCAGCACGCTGCCATCAGCGACGTACAGGTTGCCCATGCCGTGCACCTTGCCGTGGGCATCGACGACGGAAGTCGCCGGATCGTTGCCGGTTACCAGCGTGCCACAGGCATGCGCGGTGCCCTGGAGCGGGATCGCCCTAACCAGTGCGACATACCCCAGAGCAAGCAACTGGCGTTGCAGCGTATGCACGAGGCGCCGGTGCTCTGCCTGTGCCGCCGGCAGCCGGGCAAGGTCATAATCGAGCAGGGGACGATTGCTGCCCTGCGCCATGGCAACGACTCGATTGTCCGGATGCGACCCGTCCTCGGTCTGCAGGAACAGGCCGTAGACCCTTTGTGCGATCGGCGCCGCCAGCCAGTTCGGCACAAGGCGGGGCATTTGGCTGCGCACGATCTCCTCGGCCAGATTACCGCCGAGTGTCTGGACGGTACTGTGCGGCATGCCGTCATGCAGTAGGAGCAGCGTCTTGCACAACACGTCGGTAACCGGACGGTGTGACAGCGCGAGCATGGCCGTCAGCACGTGCGCCTTGTAATTGCGGCCCACCTGGCGGTAGCTCGGCAACGTCTGCGCCAGACCCGTATGTTCCAGGTAGGATTGCAGCAGGCGCGGACTGTGCAGGGCGCCGGCGGCGATCACCAGCACCGTCGCGTGATGGCGACTGCCGTCGTCGCACACCACTCCGGTCACGCGCGTCGCGTCGCTGCTGGCGGCGATGAACCCCGACACCGCTTTGCCGGTGAGGATGGTCAGATTCGGCTTGTGGCTCACTCGCTGTAGCAGTGACGATTCGGCATCGCACTTCAGGCTGCGCACCGAGGCGAAGGCGTCGAAGTGGCGCGCTTCCTCGGGATGAGAGAGGATGTCCGCCGCCAGGCCGAGGGCCATCGGCTGCCGACGCCATTGCGCATCCCGGCGCCGAAGACCGGAGACGATCTGCTGGAAGTTGGCCTCGATCTCGAACTGGCGCACACCGAGAAGCTGCTCGGCTTCGTCATAGAAGGGTGCCAGTTCCTCGTAGGGAAAAGGCCAGGCCAGGCAGGCGTGATCCACATCGGCATCAAACTCGTTCGCGGCGAAGCGCAACAGGGCGGCGCCGTACCACTTGGTCTTGCCGCCGAGATTGAAGTGTTCCTCGGGCACGATCGTCGCTCCACGCCGATCGACCCAGGGCTCGTCGCTGAGAAACATGCCGCGCCGCAGAACCTTGTCGGCATCCAGGGTACTACCGTCTCTGGGCAGGGCCATGCCCTTTTCCAGCAGCAGCACGCGCTTGCCCGACTGGGTCAGGTGATAGGCGACCGCACAGCCGCCAGCGCCGGCGCCGATGATGATCACGTCGTAGTCCATGTCGTGCCCGCCTTCAGTACACGGCCGCCGGCGAGATCACCGCGGCGGTGGAGCCGCGGGTCCGCGCGTGGGTCAGGGTGAACAGGAACTGGTACACCCGGCGCCGGGCGAGTTCCTCGGTGGCCAGATTCTCCAGGCCGAACAGGCCCATCTTCACGTACATCGTCTGGGGAACGAGGAAAGGACGCTCGGGGTCCTCACCAGGAACCGGTCCGTAGCTCCAGGTGTCGGCGCCCGTGAGCGCGACATGCCGTGCGTATAGCCAGTGCACGACCTCGAGGCCTGGCCCGGGCTCGCCCGAAAGGAATTGCGCATTGTCGCGCCCCCACAGCCCGCCCCAGCCGGTGTGGAACAGTACGGCGTCGCCGGCCTGGACATCGATCCCTTGCCGCTGCAAGGCACCTTCAAGGTCGGCGACGCTGATCACGTAGCCCCTGGGCAACCGTTGAACCCCCTTGTACGCCGCTACATCCACGAGAATGCCGCGTGTAACGATGGGCGGTACGGTCTCGATGCCGAATTTGCTCAGACCCCAGTCCTCGACCACGTCGGCCGTCGTCCAGCCGTTGTAGAATCGGTCGCCGATCTGGATGTGGCCGATGGAATCGAGTTGCGTCCCCACCTGGAAGGTGCCGACCTGGATCTCGGTGATCCAGTTGATTTCGTTGCGGCCCCAGCCCCGGCCTACGGCGTCGGGACGGCGCAGGTTGGTCCAATGGGGTGAGATATCGACGGTCTGGTGCCAGTAGCGACCGGGAAACTTGGGGGTGTTTTCATCCAGAACGCGACCGAGGTCGACGACCGTGCCTGTCCTTACCAGGCGGGCGGCGGCGGCGGTGATCGCCGGCGTGATCTCGTTGAGCGTTCCGAGCTGGTCATCGGCACCATAACGGCTTGGCCACCAAGGCTTCTGGCCATCGGGCAAGGGCGTGGCAAGCGCGCGCGAGTCGGAACCCGCGGCCAGCGCCTCCGCCCCTGTGCCCAGGCTCAGGGCCAGGGTGGCGACGGCAAGGCCGCGAATCACCTGCTTGACAAACGGGTACATGCTCACCCTCCTTCCCGGAATTCTGGATACAGGGTCATGCCGCCGTCGACATACAGCGTTGCGCCGGTAACGTAGTCGGAGTGATCCGAAGCGAGCCAGACCGCGGCCCTCGCGATGTCACGGGTCTCGCCAACCCGGTAGTAGGGGATGAGCTTCAGCAAGGCCGCTTCCGCCTGCGCCGTCGCCCACGCCGAGGTATTGATTGGCGTCTTGATCGCCCCCGGTGAAATGGCATTGACGCGGATCTTCTTCATCGCCAGTTCCTGCGCCATCGTCTTCATCAGCATCGCAACGCCGCCCTTGCTCGCCGCATAGTTGGCGTGCCCGGCCCAGGGGATGAGGTCATGGACCGACGACAGGCAGATGATCTTGCCCAAGGAGCACGACAATTGCGGCATCAGGCCGCGGCGCAGGAACTCGCGCACTGCTGCACGCGCGCACAGGAACTGGCCGGTGAGATTGACGTCGATCACCTTGCGCCATTGGGCCAGGGTCATCTCGTGAAAGGGCGCGTCCTGCTGCAGGCCGGCATTGTTGACCACGATGTCGATCGAACCCAGTTCGCTGATGGCACTCTGGAACATCGCCTGCACCTGCTCCTCACTGCTGACATCCGCTTTGATGGCGAAAGCGCGGCTACCCGTGGCGCAGATTTCATCGACCACGCGCTGGGCATTTTCGTCATCGGTGACGTAGTTCACCACCACGGTGGCACCGGCTTCAGCCAGACCCTTGGCGATCGCTTCGCCGATGCCCGAGTTGGCGCCCGTCACAATGGCGCGCTGACCATCGAGCGTGGTTTCCCGGATGTTGGTCTGATGCATCCGCATTTCGCATGCTCCACATGATTCAGTCATCACGTCACCTCAGCAGGCAAGAATTTTGCGGCGGATCAGATGATCCAGGGAGAGCTTGCCAGGACCGTGAAACAAGGTCACCAGCAACAGCAGGCCCCAATACTGGTGATCCTTGAGGCCGACCTCGGACAGGTCGGGATACGAGATCACGGCGATGATGTTGAACACGAACAGGACCGCGGCAGAGGCACGCGCGCCCAGACCAAGCACCAGCAGTACGGGCATGAACAGTTCGACGCCGGTACCGAGATAAGCAGCCACTTCCGGCGGCAGGCCAGGAACGGCGTATTCGTTTTCGAACAACGCGACGGTGGACGACCAGGAAGCAATCTTGGTCAGGCCCGATTGAAAGAAGACGCTGCCGACCAGCAGACGGATGCCGAAGTCCAGGCCGGGCGCCAGCCAGTCGGCGGCGCGCAGCGCGAGTTGTACCCAACGCACGATACGGCCAGGATGGTCGGCGGGTACGCTGATGCCGCCGTTTCGATTCGCTACGAGATCCATTTCACTCTCCTTCAGGATGGGTCGGCGTCGCCCTGTCCGTTGCGGTGGCAGCGGACAGGGCGTAGGCCAGGCTTATTTGCCCGCGCCGCCGGGTTTGGCATGTGCGCTGGAGGTGACCGTGCCGCCGGCGATCTTGTCGCAGGTCCCCTTGGGCACGAACACCCAGGCCTCCGGGTCGCGGTCCACCTTGGCTGTTCCGGCGCACGAACTCTTGCTCGTGCCGCAGTCGTTCTTGCCGGCCTTGACGATGCCGGCGCACTTTTCGTTATCACCGGCAGCAGCGATGGCCTGGCTGCTTGCCGCGCTGACGCCGAGGGCCAGCAGACCGGCGATTGCACTACGGATGATTTGCTCTGAGTGGTTCATGGTTGTTTCTCCTTACGGGTTGGTTGAAGAGATCAGACAGGATGGCATCCCATCTGTGGTCAGTATGCAGAGCGGACTTCACGCCCTGTTCACCGAAAGATCACGTTTCTGTAAACGCGATCGTTGGTCACGTTGCCCGCGACCGGGAAGGGCCGCCGCCCCGATCGCTGTGCTGGTCGGAACGATGAACCCAGCCAGCGTGCTATCGCTTACCCGCTGCACCAGAAAGGCCGCGAGGTCAAAATTCGCATCGACCACCTGCGCCGCGTCCAGCGCAGCCTGAAGCGGCATGTTCTGCACCAGCGCGGTCAGCAATGCGAACTCGGAGTCGCCGACGGGCTCGATCGCCATCGCATCACCCCGACGGCGAATCAGCAGCCGCACGGGACCGGCGGCAAGGTCGACCGTCACACTATCCGCAGCGTCGGGCTGATTGGCCGCCCAGATGCGGTCAACCGGGAAAGGCGATGCCAGGAGACGGCAGCTCGGGTGTAACTGGAAATGCAGCGATGGCAGCATGGCTTCCGCCACCGACATCAACTGGTCGATCGCCATCGCGCTACCGTTGGCAGCATGAAATGATTCATGCCAGTTCCACTCCAGCCGCGCCACGTCGCCGAGATAGGGCAAACCGGCCGCCGGGGGAAATTGCTCGAGAAAAGTTGAAAACTCGCCACCAAAACCATGCAGATTGCCCTGGCTGGACGGATGGCACGGGATGTAGTGATCGGCGGCGAAGCGGAAGAAATCCTCACCTACCAGTCGCTCGATGACCGGGTAGACGTCGCGGAGCGCCTCACGATAGTTGTGGACGATGTTGTTGCGGTAGATTGCCAGTCGCGCCGCCGGCGCCATGCCGTTGGCGCAGACGAAGCTCTCGGCTGCGACCTCGGTCGCATCGAACATGCCGCGCACGAAAGCAAGCTCCAGTTCACGCAGCGTAGGCATGTCTTTCCCCTAGCAGGTGATCGGCGGTAGCCGCCTCCTGCAACAGTACCGCCAGCGGCGGCAGGTCGGTATCCCATTCGATCAGTGTCGGCCGCGCACCGAAGATCTCGACCGCCTCAGCGTAGAGCTGCCACACCGGGTCGGCGACGCGGGTGCCGTGCGTATCGATGAGGAGGCCGGCGATCCGGTCGAAGCCGGCAAGGTGCATCTCGCCGACCGCTGCCGCCGGCACCGCTCTCAGGTAGTGCCGCGCGTCGAAGCCGTGGTTGCAGGCGCTGACGTAGATGTTGTTGATGTCGAGCAGGATGCCGCAACCGCTGCGAGCAGCGACTTCAGCAATGAAGTCCCACTCGTCGATCGTCGAATGCGAGTACTGCAGATAGCTGGAGACGTTCTCGACCAGGATTGGACGGCCGAGCGCCTCCTGCGCCTGGCATACGTGCGCGCAGACCACGGCCAGAGCCTCTTCGGTATAGGGCAGCGGCAGCAGGTCATTCACATGCCTGCCGGCGACACTGCTCCAGCACAGATGCTCCGACACCAGGCCAGGTTCGATACACGCCATCAGGGTCTTCAAGGCCCGCAGATGATCCTGATCAAGGCTGTCCGTGGTGCCCAGCGACAGGCCGACGCCATGCAGACTGATCGGGTACTCGGCGCGGATGCGTTCCAGGTAGTGCAGTGGCTGACCGCCGCCAAAATAGTTCTCGCTGTGCACTTCGAACCAACCGACGGCCGGCAGCGTCGCAAGGATTTCGCGGTAGTGCGGCGCGCGCAGCCCAATCCCACTGCGCGCCGGCATCCCCGTGGCAAGCGGTCGGCTGCGCAGCGCGCCCAGCGCAGTCATGCGTCCATGGCTCAAGTCAGTTTCGGTTGTAGCAGGCATGTGCATTGTCCTCATCGAGTGGGCTCGCGTGGCAGCCGGAATGGCCGCCGGGGTAACCCTTTCTCCCGGGTTGTTGTGCATCGTCGAAAGCAGTATGGCGGCCGAAAATCACGGATGTATCACGCACTGCTCAAGCTTCAATCACATCGGCAGGCACCGACTAGCGCCAGCGACGGCAGGCCGGCAACACTCAGCAGAAACTTGAATCTATTGCTTACTTCGCCTATGGTTGCGCCTGTGAAAGCTGCGCGAAGGACGACTGGAGGATGCTTCTTGATCAACTTGCGATGGAAAATCCTGCTACCACCCTGCCTGTTCGGTGTTCTTGCGGCGGCCTATTTGGCATGGGGCTGGCTACCGGAAGTGATGCTGCCGGCCGGGCGGACGGCTTTGGCAATGGCCGTGTTGGCGACCGCAGCGGCATTCCTGGTGGTCAGTGCGATCACCGTCGATCGACAGGTCATCCAGCCTCTGGCGGGCCTTGCCCGCCACCCTGGCGAAATCTTCGAGTCAGGTGATCTCGTCAATGCCGATCCTTCTGCGGGCAATGAAATCCAGGCCGTCAAGCTCACTATCGAAGCGCTCACCGATTCGGCCACCCGGCAGCGGCGGCACGAGTGCGCGGTCGAGCAGCGGTGCCGGGAGATCGAGGCCGCGCTGCGGCTGAGCGAGGAGCGTTATGCGCTCGCCCTGCGTGGCAGCAGCGACGGCTTGTGGGAATGGAATCTGGCGAGTGGCGAAATGCTGCTTTCGCCACGCTGGAAGAGCATGCTCGGGTTCGCCGACAGCGACTTGCCCGATTGTCGGGAGCGGTGGCGGGAGCGCATCCATGCTGACGATCGGGCGGCGGTGGAAGCCGCCATCCAGGCCAACCTCGAGAGCACTGGCGAGCCCTATGAACAGCAATATCGCATGCTGCATCGGGACGGCAGTACGCGCTGGATACTGTCGCGGGGAACGGTGGTCCGTCATGCTAGTGGCAAGGCTTATCGGATGGTCGGGCTGGATACCGACATCACACGCATCAAGCGCTTTGAAACCATCCTCAACGAGATGGCGGAAGGCACCGCGGGCGCGGCCGGCGATGCCTTCTATCGCACCCTGGTGCAGCATTTCGCCTGTGCCCTACAGGTCTCGTGTGCCTTCATCACCCAGTGCGCGGATTATCCGACGAGCCGCCTGCGGACGCTGGCCTTCTGGTCCGGGCACGCTTTTCTCGATGATTTCGAGTATGACCTGCCGGGTACGCCTTGCGAGACCGTTGTCAAGGAAGGGCGCGTCTGCTTCCACCCGCAGAACGTCGGCACGACTTTCCCCGTCGAGGCAGGCTATGAAGGGTATCTCGGGATTCCGATCTTCGCCAGCGACGGCAAGGTCATTGGCCACCTCGCTTTTCTCGACACCCGGCCGATGGGCGACGAGATGCTGATCGCGTCCATCTACCGCGTCTTCGCGGCGCGGGCCGGGGCCGAGATGGAAAGGGAGATGGCTCTCGAAGTGCTTCGACTACAGGCGGCTAAGCACGCTGCCGAACAACCGCAAGGGAGCCCACATGGTACGACAGGTTCTGGTAGTTGAGGACGACGAGGACATTGCCCGGCTGATCACGCTTCAGCTCGGCGAGCTGTCGTGCGCGGTGAAGACTGCCTACGACGGGATCGTCGGCCTCGCCGAAGCGGAGTCGCGGGACTATGACCTGGTGATTCTCGACCGGATGCTCCCCGGCATGGACGGACTGGAGATTTGCCGCCGCATTCGCGGCAAGAGCACGTATACGCCAATTCTGATGCTGACGGCGAAGTCCACCGAGCTCGATCGCGTTCTCGGCCTCGAGATGGGCGCCGACGACTACCTCACCAAACCGTTCAGCGTGCTCGAGCTCGCGGCGAGGGTGAAAGCCATTTTTCGCCGCGTGGACCACCTGGCCAAGCCGACCGAACAGGCCAAGGTACTTGACTCGGGGCCGCTGCGAGTCGATGTCGAACGGCGGCAGGTGACTCTGGCCGGCAAGGCGGTCGATCTCACCGCCAAGGAGTTCGACCTGCTGTGGTACTTTGCCGAGCACCCGGGCCGCGTCTACAGCCGCGCGCAACTGCTCGACAAGGTATGGGGCTATAGCCACAGCGGATACGAGCACACCGTCAATGCGCACATCAACCGCCTGCGCGCGAAAATCGAGCCGAATCCGAACCAGCCGGAGTTCATCCTGACGGTGTGGGGTGTGGGCTACAAATTCCGCGACCAGAGCGCCGGCTGAACGTCCATGTTGCGGTCGCTCTACGGCAAGCTGACGATCGCTCTCATGTTGGTCTTCTTCTCCCTCGGCGCCGCCTTCATCGTGGCGACGGAGCAGATGCTCGAGGGCCCCCGCCTGCTCGAGCTGGCCGCCGATCTGATCGTCGGAGCCATTGCCTTTTCCCTGCTCGCCGCCTTGATCGTTTTCAATCTGCTGACTCGGCGCCTGCGTCTGCTGGCCGCCGAGATGGATGCCTTTCGCGCCCACGGCCTCAGCCAGCCGATGCGCGGTCTGAACGCCAGGCCGCAAGGCGACGAGATCGATCGCCTGGTCATCGCGTTCCAGGAGATGTCGGAACGTATAGCCTCGCAACTGCGGGCACTCGAACGCAACGACGAGCAGCGCCGGGAACTGCTCGCCAACGTGTCGCACGACCTGCGCACGCCGCTCGCGTCGATGCAGGGTTATCTGGAGATCCTGCTCCTCAGGCATGGCGCGCTATCTCCCGACGAGGCGCGCAGCTACCTCGAGATCGCCGCCAAGCACAGCGACCGACTGGGCAAACTGGTGCGTGACCTGTTCGAACTCACCAAACTCGAGGCGCACGACGTCCGTCCGCAGGCGGAAGAATTTCCGTTGACCGAACTGGTGCAGGACGTGTTGCAGAAGTTCGAGCTGACAGCCGAGCAGCGTGGCCTGCGCCTCGAACATCGCTTGGCCAGCGCCGTGCCTCCAGTGCGGGCCGATATCGGCATGATCGAGCGCGTCCTCGAGAACCTGCTGGAGAACGCGATCCGCCACACGCCCGCCGGCGGAGCGGTGCGCATCGAACTCGACGCTGACGCGGAGCATGTGCTGGTCAGCATCAGCGACACCGGTCGCGGCATTGCCCCCGAGGATCTGGCCCAGGTCTTCGATCGCTACTACCGCGTCGACCGTGGCGAGTTCGGCAACGCGGGCAACGCCGGTCTGGGTCTGGCGATCACCCGGAGAATCGTCGAACTGCACGGAGGATGCATTACCGTGGACAGCACCGCCGGGGTCGGGACCACGTTCCGCTTCGACCTGCCGGCCGTGCCGCGGCGCTGCTGAAACCCCGGGCCGAAGTTCACGCGCCCGGACCCCGGATATCCAGGCGTCGATCGCCTGTCCGACGGCAGCGGCTGCTGAACAGCGGGCCGTTCCCTTGCCCTCAGGCGGCCATCGACTGCGTTTGCTGGCGCAGCGCCTTGAAATGCTGGTGCCGGCGCGCCGTCGCCTCCTCGCTGTAGAGCGCAACGACCATCTGGCGCAGGCCGGCCGCCAACTCCTGCGGGCTCATGTGTGTCGGCCGGAAGCCGACGTCGAACAAGGTGCAGCGCTCCCATGCCCGATCGGCCAGCAGGCGCCCTTCCCGCTGCAGTTGCGCGAACAGCGGGGTACCTGGAAAAGGTGTCGGCACCGTCACCTGCACGTCGAAAGGCAGGGCTTCGGCAACGAAGTCGAGGACCTGATCGAAGATCTGTGTCGTCTGACCGTCGAGTCCGAGCACGAAGCAGGCGTTGACGCGAATGCCCCGGGCCTGGATGCGGCGGATGGCGTCGCGATATTGCGGTGCCTGCGACAGTTTCCAGTTGCACTTCGTCTCCACCCCGTCGAGTCCCTCGGTCGTTGGGCTCTCGAGACCGATCAGCACCTCCGCGCAACCGGCTTCGCGCATCAGCCTCAGCAACTCGTCGTCTTCATGAATCGCGAGATCGCTTTCTGCAAACCATTTGATCTGGCGCTTGGCGATCTCTGGCAAGAGGGCTTTCCAGTAGGCGCGGTGACAAAAGCTGTTGTCGTCGGCGAACTCGATGAAAGGCCGCGGCCAGAGCGAACGGATGTGGTCGATTTCCGCCAGCACCTGCGCCGCAGGTTTCTGCTTGTACTTGCGGGTGAGCAGGATCGAACTCGCGCAGAAGCTGCAGCGCCATGGGCAGCCGCGGCTGGTCTGCACGGTGATGCGGTTGTAGCGCTCGAGGTCCAGCAGTTCGTACGCCGGCATCGGGGCGGCTGCAAGGTTGAACTCGGCACCGCGCGCGTCGTACAAGGGGCGCAAATGGCCACGCTCGGCGTCACGCAGAACGTCGTGCCACACGGTCTCGCCTTCGCCGACAACTGCGGCCGCACCGTGGGCAATCGCTTCCTGCGGCAGCGCGGTCACATGCAGGCCGCCTATCACCACCGGGATACGCAGTGTCCGATAATGTTCTGCCACCTGGTAGGCTTCCTTGATCTGCGCGCTGAAGCTCGAGATGGCCACCAGATCGACGTCACGGGGAAGCTGGTCGATGCCGCTCAGGTCGGGCATTTCAAGGTAGCGGCGCTGGTGCTGCGCCGGCGTCATCCCGGCCAGAGTGAGCAGACCGAGGCTGGGCAGCGAGGCAATGCTGCGATTGCGTTCGACGAAACCGGGGAGCGTCAGGCCGAGCGCGGTCAGTTCGGGATCACAGGCGCGCAGTCCGCTCATGGCGATGAAGACGATTCGCAACGGCTTCGTGCCGGCGATCACCGGCATGGACTGACTAGCCGCTGCGGGCAATGCGAACGGCCCATCAATCGGCTGGCTCATGGCAGCACCTCGCCAGCGAGCAGGCCGACCGCGCCACTGATCAGCGTCACCACCGGCAAGAAGAAAAGGTGACGGAAGCCTGGGCGCCACGCTGCAAGAAAACAGATGGCCGGCATCAGCACGGCGCCTGCCACCAAGGACCAGGCAGCGAAGGCGGGCGTCGCCGCTCCCATCAGGCTGACCGTGTTGGCGAACGCGAGATTGAGAAACGCTATCCCGAAGAAGCTGATGTGGCCCAGTCGCAGCAGGCGGCGACGCCAGCTGCCGTAGCCACCCAGCCACTCGTCGCGGTGGAAGAAAAGGCCGATCAGCGCACCGCTGAGCAGTCCCAGCAGGATGCCGATCCAGGCCATCCAGAGGTTGATGTGGTTGAGGGTAGGGTTCATCGCATGCTCCTTCGTGGTTGTTCCGGCATCCGTCATCTAGCAGTTTGCGTGCCATCCGTAACCTGTTGATCTACAATGCAGCCAACCCCGGATTCTGGCTGCCGGTACGCGTTCCATGTATGCAGCCATTGCATTTCCTGTACATGCTCGTGAGGTGCTGTCATGGCTGCGTCGCAGATGCTGAGCGCGCGTGATCGAGACTTCTTTCTGCGCATCGGCAAGATCGTTTTCGCCAATCCCTTCTCGGAGATACGGGCGCAGCAGGTGCGCGAAGTCGCCGGGGACTTCATGCGGCCAGGGATGGCCGACGCCGAGGCCCTGATGACGGTCATCAACCGCCGATTGCAGGCGCTGGATGCGCAGGGGACGTTCGCGTTGAGTGATTTGACCGCCGAAGACGCCCACTGCGCGAAGCCGGTATTCCTTTTCGACGTTTATCACCGCCATCTGGCAGGCCTGGACGCCCTGATCGAGCGCCAGGCCAGTCAACGGGAAACGCGGGTTGACGCGACGCTCGCCGACCGGCTCCTCGGCGAACTGGTACGCCGAGGCTTTTCCGACGAAGAAGCGGCCCGTTATTTCGCCCTCTTTCACCAGTTGCGGCGGGCGTACTACTTCATCGAGGCCGGACTCGTGGGCGAGAGTCCATCGATGAAAAGCCTGCGGCGGGCTCTCTGGAACAACGTCTTCACCCATGACATGCAGTTGTTCGACACCCATCTGTGGAAACGGATGGAAGATTTCTCGACCCTGCTGCTGGGGGAAACAGGAACCGGCAAGGGTCAGGCGGCGGCGGCGATCGGCCGCTCGGGGCACATCCCCTACCTGTGGCAGCAGCGGCGTTTCGCCGCCAACTTCGCCGACAGTTTCATCGCCATCAATCTGTCACAGTTCCCGGAGACCCTGATCGAGTCCGAGCTGTTCGGCCATCGCAAGGGTGCCTTCACCGGCGCCATCGAACACCACGACGGCGTTCTCGCGCGCTCGAGCGCGCACGGCACGCTGCTTCTCGACGAAATCGGCGAGGTCAGCATCCCGATTCAGATCAAGCTCCTGCAGGTATTGCAGGAGCGAAGTTTCACGCCCATCGGCAGCCACCAGACACAGCGCTTTGCCGGACGCGTCATCGCCGCTACCAATCGACCCGTACATCAACTGATCGCGCGCGGCGAATTTCGTCACGACTTCTACTACCGCCTGTGCTCGGATGCCATCACGCTGCCAACGCTGCGCCAACGACTCGCCGAGGCGCCGGACGAGCTGGCGAGACTGGTCGGGCTGTTGGTGACGCGCATGCTCGGCGTTGCCGACGCAACGGTCGGCGGACGTGTCCTTGACGCGCTCGCCGGCTGCCTGCCAGCCGATTATCCGTGGCCGGGCAATGTGCGCGAACTCGAACAGGCGGTGCGTCGCATCCTGCTCACCGGACGTTATGATGCCGCCATCGAGGCGTCAGCCGGAGCGAGCAGCGACGCCTTGCTGCAAGCGATCGACGACGGCCGGCTCGGAGCCAGCGCCTTGCTTGCCGGCTATTGTCAGCTGCTCTACAAGCGCCTGGGCACCTATGAAGAAGTGGCACGGCGCACCGGTTTGGATAGACGCACCGCCAGGAAGTACATTCATCAGCAAGCGGATACCGCCGGTCCGGCGTAGCGGCCAGACCTGGGTGCCGAGGCGGTCAGGGCGACGATCTTCACCGCCTCGCCCCTTCCAGCGCCCGGATGTGCCGGCTTTCGGTATCGATAACTGAAATGGACCCGGTCGGCGATATTGGCGCCCGGACGGCGAGTTGGCGACGGCACGGCGAAAATGCAGCCCGCCGTGTCGACGAAGCGCACTTCGATCAGGCCATCGGACAGCCGGCGCCGATCGCTGACCAGCTCGCTGAAGGGTCTGCGTCGAATCCCGGTGGTCGGCGATCGATCGAGCAGGCAGGAGCGCTGTAGCAAGGAAAGCGCTGGAGAACGACAGGCCGCCGCCGAGGCCGATGAGCGAATCGCAAGGCTCGCGGCGCCGCGGTGTCAGCGCCCAGCGGCGGTCAGGCGGTCGAGGAGCAGCAGGATTTCGGCGGCATCGTCGTAGTTCAGTCCGGGCGTCTCGGCGAGCGCCGCGCGGCGCTGGCCAGTTGCGCGAGCCCCGCGGCGGCGCTGCCGCGGTCGCCGGCGAGCAGCAGGCCGGCGATTTCGGCCGCCAGGCGCGCGCCGGGCGTGTGGTTCTCGCCGCCGTCGCGGCGCCAGGCGAGGAAGGCCTCGCGCGCCTGCCGGCTCGCCTGGCGCGCTTCGCTGGCACGGCCGTCGTCGTTCTCGATCTTGGCGAGGATGGCCCAGGCTATCCACGGCATGGCGGCGTGGCCGAGCCCGTGCATACACGCGATCGCGCGTTCGATCTCTCGGCGCGCTTCCTGCCGACGGCCGAGGCGGCGCAGCGTGCTGGCGAGGTTGTTGCGCACGCGGCCTTCGTTGGCTACGTTGCGCAACGCGACGTCGCTCTCGGCCGCCTGGCGATAGTGCGTGACGGCGTCCGGGGCGGCCGAGAACGTCGGCGTAGAGAAGGCCCAACTGGGTCAAGGTTCCCGCCTGCCCGGCCACGTTGTTGCATAGCACCTCGATCGCCAGCGCTTCGCGATACGCGTCTTCCGCGGCTTCGCCGTTGCCGGCGTAGTGGTGGACCAAGCCGATCTGGTGCCAGGCGACGGCCACCGACGCCGCTTCGCCGAGCGCCGCGAAGCGCTCGCGCGCTTCGGTATGCGCGGCGAGCGCTTCCGGGAAGCGGCGTTGCAGTAGGCGGACGGTGCCCAACTGGCCCTTGCCAACCGCGACCTCGCGTTCGTTGTGGCGCTGCTCGGCTAAGGCAATCGCCTGTTCGTACGCCTGCACGGCTTCGTCGAGGCGACCAAGGTCTCGAAGGCAGTCCGCCCGCTCGCCGATGCAACGCGTCACCATGTGCGCTGCGCCGCAGCCGGGTGCACGCGCTTCGACCGTAGTGAAGCGCCGCTGCGCATCTGCGAGCAGCGGCAACGCGGCGCCGGCCTGCCCAGCCCGGAACAGCATTCGCCCGAGGAGGATGAACGCCGTCGCCAGGTCGTAGTCGGCGTCGGCGTACACCGCCTCGCCGGCCGCCTGCGCGCGCTCGTGCAGCCGTTGCGCCGCCGTCAGCGCTTCGCCGACGCGGCCGGCGGCG